>JBBSUS010000037.1:0-10213 GCA_038234195.1 Hyphomicrobiales bacterium
CCTGCGCGCTACGGGGATGGGAACCGCCGGCGCCATGGCTCGGCTCGGCGGGCTGTTGGCGCCCTCGTTGATGGCGCCGATCATGACGGCGAGCTTCACCGGCGCGCTCGCCCTCTTCGCCGCCCTGCTGATGGTCGCCGCCGTGGGCATCTACGCCGTCGACATCGAAACGCGCAAGCTGGCGCTGGAGTAGCCGAGGCATCGCCTTCGCAGGCTAGTCTCAGCCGACTGCCAGCCGTGCGACGATGGCGAGGACGAAGGCGAAATGGGTGAGTTCGTGGGCCAGTTGGTCGAGGCCGAACGCTATCCAGAATCGCTGCTCGCTAAACGTCCAGCCGACTGTCACTCGACCCTTGAGACGGTCGATCGCGGCGTGGATCAGCAGGTCGAGGAGGCCGAGCCACCAGAGTGACGGCGCGAAGACGATCGCGATGAGCAGCGTGAGCGTGGCATGGATCGCGGCATGGGCGAGGAGCGGCTTCAGCCAGTTTTGCGCTTGTGCCTTGCCTTTCGCCATCCAGGAGAATTGCAGGGCGTAATCGGCCAGGAAGTGTTTGAGGGCGAAAGCGACATAGACCGTCACGAGCATTGAGAGGTCGATCGTCACGGGCAGGCGCCCGGGCGGGTATTCATGATGTCGGCGGCCTTTGTCTCGGTGGGTGCAGGCACGAAATGCATCAGGGATGCGGACGCGCCGCGGCCCGGATGGGTGCCGATTCATCAAAGTTAAGCGCCTGCGGATCGTCAACCGCTCCCTTCGTCGCGGTGGCTTGATCGGCAACGTGGTCGGCGGGGCACCAACGGACGTGGATCGGCGCTTCGCGCCTTGTTCCGAGGGTAAGGCAGCCGGGCATGACCGCGGCTTCACTCTGCAAGGTTCGCTGCGCCACACCGTCGGCATCCTGCGACGAGCGGCTGGCTGGAGCGGGTCGAAAGCCAGACAGCGTCGGCGCGTCGCTGCGTACCGGACACAGCGTCCAGCCTGCCCCGGTGGCGCCGGAGGCGGCCAGTATCAGATCGGGGATGGCCGGGACGTGCGGCGTATAGACATAGGCGCCGTCCTTCAGCACCGCGTCCGGCGGCGGGTCCATCCCGGCGCCCGATCCTTCGATGGCGCCCTGGGTGACCGTCAGCCCTTCCGGGCCGGCGATCCAGTGCTCCTCCCAGCGGGTCTTTTCCACCGAATGGGTCCAAGCCAGGGTGAAGGCGCCGGCAGCCAGTGTCAGCGTCTTGCCAGCGGTGAGGATGCAGATCATCGGGGATCCGGACCGGCCATCATTCGGCCGGCGAGGAGGCGGTTTCGCGACCGCCCGTGTTGTTGGCGATCTCCGGCACGCCATGCTTGCGAATCTGGAAGACGTGCCAGCCGATGATGGCCGCCGACAGGGCGAAACCGATCTCGTCGGTCGCCGGAACCGCCGCGATCAGCGTGAAGGCCGCTGCCGCCGCGACGAGCCGTTCCCACCAGCGCAGCGGGCCGATCAGATGGCCGATGGCGGCCGCGCCCCACAGGCCGATGGCCAGGCACGCCTTGACCAGAACATAGGCGACCGCGGGGTAATAGCCGATCTCCTGGGCGAGCGGCCCGCCATCCTGCAGCATCAGCGCCGGCGTGTAGATCGCCATGTAGGGGATGACGAAGCCGGCAAGCGCCACCTTGATGGCCTCGAACGAGATCTTCAGCCCGGAGGCCTTGGCGATCGGGGCGGCAGCGAAGCAGGCGAGTGCGACCGGCGGCGTCAGATCGGCGAGGATGCCGAAATAGAAGACGAACATGTGGGAGACGATAAGCGGCACGCCGAGCGCCAGCAGGGCCGGGCCGGCGATCGACGAAGTGATGATGTAGTTGGGGATCGTCGGGATGCCCATGCCGAGGATGATGCAGGTGATCATCGTCAGGACGAGGGACAGGAACAGCGACGATTGCCCGACCGAGACGATGAACTGGCCTAAGGTGTTGGCGACCCCGGTCAGCGTCATGGTGCCGACGATAATGCCGACGATGCCGCAGGCGATACCGACCGGCAGCGCCGTCTTGGCGCCTTCCGACAGCGCATCTCGGGTCAGGAGGATCGTGTCGCGGCCGCCCTTGAAGACAACGCAGAGGGCGACGAGCACGCCGAGCGCGACGACCACCGGCATGATGCCGTACTGAAAGAACGTCGCCGCCGAGAGGCCGAGCACGATCCAGAAGACGTAGCGCAGGGCCTGCACCGAGATGCGGCCGGCCAGCGGCGCGCCGAGAATCAGCATGGCCGTCATCGCCAGGCCGATCGTGCCGGCGTAGAGCGGCGTGTAGCCGGCAAACAGCAGCCAGACGAGCACCGCGAGCGGCAGGAGCAGGTACCAGCCCTCCTTCAAGGCCTTGCGGGGCGAGGGAAGATCGGACTTCTTCAGGCCCATCAGTCCGCGCTTTCCGGCCTCCAGATGCACCATCCAGAACACCGAGCCGAAATACAGGACTGCCGGGATCGCGGCGGCCTGGACGATGGCGGCGTACGGCACGTTCAGCGTCTCGGCCATGATGAAGGCGACGGCGCCCATCACCGGCGGCATCAACTGGCCGCCCATCGAGGAGGTTGCTTCCACTCCGCCGGCAAACTCCGGCCGGTAGCCGAAGCGCTTCATCAGGGGGATCGTGAACTGCCCGGTGGTGACGACATTGGCGACGCCCGAGCCCGAGATCGTGCCCATCAGCCCAGACGAGATGACCGCGACCTTGGCAGCACCCCCCTTGGCGTGGCCGACCATGCCGAGCGAAATGTCGGTGAACAGCTTGATCATCCCGGCGCGCTCGAGGAAGGAGCCGAACAGGATGAACAGGAAGATATAGCTCGACGAAACGTAGATCGGGATGCCGTAGATGCCTTCGGTGCCGAAGGCCATGTGGTCGATGACCTGGCTGAACGGATAATAGCGGGTCACGAAGGGCGAGGGCAGATAATTGCCGAAGAGGCAGTAGGCGAGGAACAGCCCGGCGATGATCGGCAGGGCCGGACCCATCAGCCGCCAGGTGGCGATGAACAGAACGGCCAGCGCGACCACACCGACGACCGTATCCTGCGGCAATGGCAGTCCGGCGCGGAAGATCAGCGCCTTGTATTCCCACCACTGATAACCTGCGACCGCCATGCCGGCGATGCCGAGCAGCCAGAACAGCGCGCGCACGGGCACGCTTTCACGCTTGATCGCTGCGACCAGCGGCAGACCGAGAAGGCAGAGGAAGCCGACATGGACCGCGCGCACGATCTGGCTCGGCAAATCCCAAAGATGCGCCGAGGTCGCGAGCTGGAAGACCGAGAACAGAAACGCGATCCAGAACAGAAGGCGGCCTTCGAAGGTCTTGGGAAAGCCCGAGGACAGCGGGTCGTGGAGTTCTGCGACCGTCTCGTCGGCCGGATTGATCGCGTTCAACGCCGTATCGATACCGTCGCCGCCGGTCCCGCTTTTGTCGGTATCCGTTGCATGCTGACCGTCAGCGGTGCCCATGGCCATCGGTCGCTCCTCCCAGAGCCTTGAATAAAATCGGACATTAGACGGCGGGCCGCTGTGGTGCAACGCGGGAAAGATCGGGGCAAGGCCCCAGGCTGGCCTGGTAACGGCGGCCTTTCGCTACCAGCGCAGAAGACGCGAGGTCACCAGTCCGATGAGCCCGGTGGCGAGAATGCCGAGGCTGTACCACAGGGCCAGGAAGACGAAAGACGTCTCGTCGCAATGGAAGGAATAGACCAGCGCCGAGAACGAGCCTGCCCCCAGGCCCGCGGCCAGGCCTGCGAGCCGCGTGCGCGTCGGCGCGAGACCGCGCATCGCCCAGACGATGCCGGCATAAATCGGCAATGCCAGAAGCACGATGAAGATCGGGCAGACCAGCGACGTGTTGCCGAAGATCATGGCGTACCGCGAAGCATCCGGCGCCTGAGCGTATTCCTCCAGCGCGATCAAGACGACCACCGCCACAAGAACCCCGGCGATGAAAGCCGGCCAGGAAATGCCACCGGCCGGGCGCGCGAGCTTCGTCACCGCGCCGAGGCCGACGGAGCTGGCGATGGCGACATAGACGAATTTGACCCAGAACGGGATCGTCGACAGGGCGGGTCCGAGATCGGACCTGATACCCAGAAGCCAGACCATCAGTGCTGCCGACAGGAGGACGCCGCCGCCGAGGCCGAGCGCCATCTGCCGGCCCACCGCGCCGCCGCGGGTCGGAGCCAGGTCGCCTGCCAGTCGGTCGATGAGGTCGTCGGTGGTCAATTCTCGTTCCGTTTCTGAAAGCGTTCGCTCAAGGTCTTCAAGCTGCGATGAATGCTGACGCGGATCGCCGATTCGGTGAGGCCGCGATCACGCGCCACGTCGCTGATGTCGCGCCCGTCGAGACGGACCTCCTTCAGGATCGCGCGGGAATGGGCCGGCAGCCCGTCCAGCATCCGTTCGATGTCGATCCGCGCCAGCGCCGCCTCGCTGCGGTCCGGCTCGAACAGTTCCGTCGCATCGTCGATCGGCACATGAATCCGGATCTTGCGGCGCCGGAAATGGTCGATCATTTTGTAGCGCGCGATGGCATGCACCCAGGCCGTGAACGGCTGGCCGGGGTCGTAGGTCGCCCGCTTTTGATGAAGTCCGGCCAGCGTCTCCTGCACGAGATCCTCCGCATCGGCCGACTTGTCGTTCCCCAGCCGTCGTAGGAAATAGCGTCTGAGCGTGCGGCTGAGATGGTCGAGCAGCTGGCGATAGGCTTGGCCGTCGCCGGCAAGAGCTTCGATCATAAGGAGGCGCAAGTCGGTCTCGTCCAGCAACAAGACGTCTCCCAGGATGTTCGGATGGACCGCGCGAAACGTTACGGCCAGCGCGAACTATACGCAGAGAATTGCCGCGACGCCAACGCGGCGTCCACCTTGCGACGGACGAGCGGCGGTCGCCTCGTCCGTCACCTGTCCGACGAGGCGATCAGCGCCTTCATGTGGTCGTAGTCTTCCAGCGTGCGTCTTGCATATTGCCGGGACGTCTCGATCAGCGCCTCGCCGGCCTGCGCGATCGCCGCTACGACGGCGATTTCGAAGCGGGCCGAGCGGTGATCGGGGCGCGAGTGGGCGAGCGCCAGAGTCTCGCCGCAGGCCTCGGCATATTGCCTGAGCCGCCTGCCTGGCTTCTTTTCGTGCAGGCAAACCTCTTCGGGATCAAGGCTGACGCGGGCATGATGGCGCGAGCGTATCAGCCATTGGGCACCCTCCCAGGTCACCTCGTCGAGAAGCAGATCCGGCTCGCGCTGCATCAGGCGTTGCAGATTGACCGTCAGATGGGCCGGCGCCAGCGAGTTGCGCGGGTCGAGATCGGGGAAGAAGGTGATCGGTGCCGCCTCGCGCTGCTGCTTGAGTTCGACCACGTGGCACTGCGTCAGCTCGGCGCTGGTCGATGCGCCGGCCGGGCCGACGAGCAGGTAGTAGCGCTTGACGTTGACCGAACCGGTGCCTTGGCCAAGCCGCTCGATCACGTCGAGGATCTCGTCGCCCACATAGGGCCGGAACACCTTGTGGATCTGCGACACGCGGGCCGTGTCGAGCCGTCGGTAACGGCGTGGCCGTTCGCGAAAGCGCAGGCCGTCCCTGTCGATCGCAACGGCCTTGCCGAGCGAGCTTTTGGTCTCGAACTTCTTGCCGCCGATCGCCCGCTTCTTTGCCTTCTTCAGGCTCTTGCGCAGGATATGATGCTTGGGAAACTTGTCGAGAACGCTCCGCCTTTCGCCCGGATCGTCGATCACCCGCCGACACGCCTTGCGATACTGCGTGAGGAAGGCCCGTGCGGCCTCGAGCGCCTGCTCGTCGCTGGCGGCCTTGAGGTCGGAAACCTCGTCGAACTCGTCGGTGTCATAGCTGCCTTCGAGAATGCCCTGGCTGTAATCGACGCCGAGGAAGAGGCTGACGAGAAACCGGCTGAGGTCCCAGCCGGCGTTGCCGATGCAGGCGTCGTCGAAATCGTTCGGTGAGAACACGATGAGATTGCCGTGCGAGCCCTTTTCGGTGACGAAGCCGAAATTTGCCAGATGGCAGTCGCCCATGATCGCCGTCGCCCGGGGCATGTCGGCAAAGGGCGTCGGCAGGGCGAGAACGCCCGTGGCCAGATCGTGGTAGAAGAGCTGAACCGCGCCGCGAAAGAAGCGAAACGGGTTCTTCGTCATTTTCCTGTGCTTGCCGATCGTCTTCTTGGAGCCGTCGGGCCGGATGTCGTCGATGCGGTGGATTTCGCTGGCGATCAGCTCGGCCCGCCTGGTCTCAGCCTGGGTGGGCTTCGTCGGCTCGCGATCGATCGTATCCATGGCAGCGTCCCATCACTTTATTGCAACCGCAAATGGGCAATCTGCGGCAGAAGAAAAGCGCCTTTTGCGCTTGTCGCGGTTGGCTCTGATCGCCGATGGGGCTTTTGCCTTCGCTGCGCCGTCCGCTAAAATCCAGGTTCCCAAGACTTTTCACCAATCAGCGAGGCCGCCCCATGGCGCAGTCCGAGACGATCAACCGCCGCTTCATCCTGGCCGAGCGGCCGAAGGGCGAGCCCAACGACGATACGCTCAAGCTAGATGAGGCTGCAGTGCCAACGCCGGGCGACGGCGAAATGCTGCTGCGCACGCAGTATCTGTCGCTCGACCCCTACATGCGCGGCCGCATGAGCGATGCCCCGTCCTATGCTGCGCCCGTCGCGATCGGCGACGTGATGGAGGGTGGAACCGTCGCCAAGGTCGTGACGTCGAAGGTCGACGGCTTCGCCGAAGGCGATGTCGTCCTCTGCCGCAATGGCTGGCAGGATTACGCCGTGTCCGACGGCAAGGGCGTCCAGAAGCTCGGGCGCGACCCGAAAAACCCGTCCTACGCACTGGGAATCCTCGGCATGCCGGGCTTTACCGCCTGGGCCGGCCTCACCCAGATCGGCGCGCCGAAGGCCGGCGAGACGCTGGTCGTCGCCGCAGCCAGCGGCCCCGTGGGTGCGACGGTTGGCCAGATCGGCAAGCTGATGGGCTGTCGCGTCGTCGGCATTGCCGGCGGTCCGGACAAATGCGCCCATCTGACCGACACGCTCGGCTTCGACGCCGGCATCGACCACAAGGCAGACGGGTTCGCGGACGCGCTGAAGGCGGCCGTCCCCGACGGCATCGACATCTATTTTGAAAATGTCGGCGGCAAGGTACTCGATGCCGTCGTGCCGCTCTTGAACGTCAATGCCAGGGTTCCGGTCTGCGGTCTCGTCTCGCAATACAATGCGACGAGCCTGCCCGACGGCCCCGATCGGATGAACTGGCTGATGGGCCAGGTGCTGCGCAAGCAACTCACCGTGCGCGGCTTCATCATCTTCAACACCTTCGGGCACCTCTATCCCGAGTTTGCCAAGGTGATGGGTGCCTGGGTGAACGAGGGCAATATCCGCTATCGCGAACAGGTGGTCGATGGGCTGGAGCATGCGCCCTCGGCATTTCGTGGGCTTTTGAAGGGCGAGAACTTCGGCAAGCTGGTGGTGAAGGTGGGGTGATGAGTAGGGCGCGGCGGTGAAGCCGCATTCTTCTCCCGAATCGGGAGAAGTGCCCGGCAGGGCGATGAGGGTTTGAAGGGCGCGAAAACCTGCGGTCGAATCGCCCTGCAGGCCCTCACCCGTCTGCTCGCTTCGCTCGCAGCCATTCCTCTCCCGACTCGGGAGAGGAATGGCGCCTCACCGACAGCGTCGTCGCGTGCCACCCGGTCAAAGAATCGGCCGCGCCCTTCTTCGAAAGGCGCGGCCGATTCACGTGAAACGCTGAGAGCTAAATGCTTACAGCAATCCGGCTTCCTTGTAGTAGCGCTCGGCGCCCGGATGCAGCGGGACGGGCAGGTTCTTCGCCGCCGTCTTCGGATCGATGGCCTTCGCCGCATTGTGGGCGGCCTTCAGCACATCGAGATGCTCGAACAGCTGCTTTGTCATCTGGTAGGCGAGCTCGTCGGAGACGTCCGAGGAGGTGACGAGGATGTTGGTGATGGCGATCGTGGGAACCGCCTTGTCCTGGCCGTCATAGGTTCCGGCGGGAATCTCCGTCGCCTGGAACGGCGCGCCGAGCTTTTCGGCAATGGAGGCGGGAACGGCGACGAGGGTGATCGGCAGCGACGAGGCCAGATCGCGGATCGAGGCGACGCCGAGACCGGCCGATTGCAGGGTCGCATCGAGCTGACGATTTTTGATCAGCTCGACTGATTCGGCAAACGGCAGATATTCGGTCTTGCTCAGATCGTCATAGCTCATGCCGGCGGCCTTGAAGATCGCCCGCGCGTTGAGCTCGGTGCCGGAGGCTGGCGCCCCGACGGATAGCGCCTTGCCCTTCAGGCTGGCGAGGTCGGTGATCCCCGAAGCCTTGGAGGCCACGATCTGCACGTAGTTGGGGTAGATCGCGGCGATGGCCCGCAGCTTCGTCACCGGCGCCTTGAAGCCCGCATCGGCATCGCCTTCGGCCGCGGCCTTGACGCTGTCGCCCAGTGCGAAGGCGATCTCGCCGCGTCCTTGCGCGATGAGGTTGATGTTCTCGACAGACGCCTTGGTCGACTGGACCTGCACCTTGGCGCCCGGGATATTGTCGGAATAGACCTTCGCGAGTGCCGCGCCGAGCGGATAGTAGACGCCGGACGTGCCGCCGGTCAGGACGTTGATGAACTGTTGGGCCGAGGCCGCCGTGGGTGTCAGGACGGCTGGCGCGAAGGCCGCGCCGGCCACGAGGGCGGCCGCGGCGATGCGGTTGATCAGTTTCATGATGAGATTTCCTCCGATTGTCGTCCCCGCGCGCGCCGGACGGCCCGCTTCCTCTCCAGGACGGTTCGGCCGGCAATGTGCACCGATCGAGACCGAAAGCTCAAGCGCTGGGCTGATTTAGCGTGAACGGGCGCGATGCGCGGCACCGGCATGGTCTCCGTCGAATTGACAAGCCAGTCGTCCTGTCCGATGTGCGACGCAAAGATCAAGGGAGACTCTGTTCAATGTCTGCAATGTCCGAAATCAATGGCTTGAAGGTCGCGTCCGTCCTGAAGACCTTTATCGACGAGGAAGCCCTGCCGGGCACCGGCGTCGAGAGTGAAGCCTTCTGGTCGGGCTTCGCGAAGATTCTCGAGGATCTGGCGCCGAAGAACCGCAAGTTTCTCCAGGCCCGCGAAGAGCTTCAGAGCCAGATCGACGCCTGGCACAAGGAGCACAAGACCAGGACAATCGTTGGCAACGCCTATCGCGATTTCCTGAAGGACATCGGCTATCTGGTGCCGGAGGGGCCGGACTTCTCGATCGACACGGCGAACATCGATCCCGAAATCGCCAAGGTGCCGGGACCGCAGCTCGTCGTGCCGCTGATGAACGCCCGCTACACACTGAACGCGGCGAACGCCCGCTGGGCCTCGCTCTACGATGCGCTCTACGGCACCGATGCCATGGGCGACCTGCCCGAGGGCAAGGGCTACGATCGCGCCCGTGGCGCCCGGGTCGTGACCTGGGCCAAGAGCTTCCTCGACGGTCTGGCACCGCTCGACCGCATCTCGCACATCGACGTCGAGGGCTACACCGTCGAGCGTGGCCAGCTGATGGCGAGCTTCGGTGGCGGCAAGGTTGCTCGGCTGAAGAGCCCGGGCGCATTCGCTGGCTATCGCGGCCAGCCGGACGCGCCGAGCGCCATCCTCTTCAAGCACAACGGCCTGCATCTGGAGGTGACGATCGACGCCGCTCACCGCATCGGCAAGAACGATCGCGCCCATGTCGCCGACATGGTGATGGAATCGGCCATCTCGACCATCTGCGACTGCGAAGACTCGATCGCCGCCGTCGACGCCGAGGACAAGACGGCGGTCTATCGCAATTGGCTCGGCCTGATGAAGGGCGACCTCACCGACACGTTCGAAAAGGGCGGCCAGACGGTGACACGCCGCCTCAACCCGGACCGTGAATACACCGGCCCGGACGGCGCCGAGATTGCGCTGCCGGGCCGCTCGCTGCTGCTCATCCGCAATGTCGGGCATCTGATGACCAACCCGGCGATCCAGCTCGCCGACGGTTCCGACGTGCCGGAGGGCATCATGGATGCGATGATCACATCGATGATCGCGCTGCATGATCTCAAGAAGCTTGGCGGCCTGCGCAACTCGCGCGCCGGCTCCGTCTATATCGTCAAACCGAAGATGCATGGGCCCGAAGAGGTGGCGTTTTCGAACGAGATCTTCGGCCGCGTCGA
>JBBSUS010000038.1:0-10153 GCA_038234195.1 Hyphomicrobiales bacterium
CGATGGTGCGCACACGGCGCTTTTCCGGCATCGGGTCGCCGGTCAGCGTGATGCCGTTGCGGTGGAGACCGACGGTGACTTTTGCAATCTCGCCTGCGGTCAGCTTTTCCTCGTGGGCAATGGCGATCAGGCCATCGAGCGGCGCATGGGTGTAGCGACAGGACGGATAGGGCTTCATGCCGATCTTCATCGTTTCCCAGACCCTGCCGAGCCCGGCGACGGCCTTCGATGCGTCCGTATCGTCCGAATAGCCGACGAGCAGCCCGTGCCTGCCTTCGATCGGCTGGCTTGCGGCCTTGAAGCCGTTCTTCGCCAATGTGGCGGCGAAAACGCCGTTCATGGCGGCCGCGCCGACCTGCCAGCGCTTGTTCCAGGCGCCGTTGACAAGAAATTGCAGCGAGCCCGCGGCCTGGCTGCCGGAAACGCCGAAAGCTGTCTCGATGCCCGCCGCGTCGAGGCCGAGCAGCTTGGCGGCCGCGGCGGCAGCCCCGAAGGTGCCGGCCGTTGCGGTCGGATGGAAGCCGCGCGCGTAGTGCCTTGTCGGGTCGAGCGCATTGCCGATCCGGCAGCAGACCTCGTAGCCCGCAATGATCGCCGCAAGCACGTCCGCACCCGAGGCGCCGACCATCTCGCCGATGGCGAACGCGGCCGGGACGACCGGCGCGGACGGATGCAGCGAGGAATCGGCGTGGGTGTCGTCGAAGTCGAGCGAATGGCCGAGCATGCCATTGGCGAGCGCGGCGATCGGCGGGGCGAAGGTTCGATCCATGCCGAGGACATGCGCGTCCCCCGACCCGCCGAGACCGAGGCCGTCGAGGGTCGCAAACAGGCTCGGCGTCGATTCCGATTCGTATCCGGCTCGCACGATCGAGCCGCAGAAGTCGAGGACGAGGGCCTTGGCCCGTTCGCGGACATTCGAGGGGATGGCATCGAACGTCAGATCGGCGACAAAGCTTGCAAGGGTTTTCGTCTCGTCGCTCATGAAGCCGTCTCCCAGGTTCAAGTCTTGGCCGCTCTCGTGTGATCTTTCATTGGGATGAGGAAAGAAACCCCGATGCGGCGCGCGCAGGACCATCGAGCGCGACGTTGCCGAAACGCCCTATGCCCGCATTTCGTTCGATGAGAGTGCATCGAATGGACCCATCGGATAGGGAACGGCCCGCATGCGCGCAAGTTGGTTGTCTCATGGGCCGGACCGCATGGCGCCGCCCGGACGGCGGACCTCTCGGCTGCTCGACGGAAGAAGGAGACTTCGTTCATGACGAAAACCCGTGACCTCGACGGCATTCTGGTCGTCTCAGTCGAACAGGCGGTCGCCGCCCCTTACGTTTCGGGACGGCTGGCCGATGCCGGCGCGCGGGTGATCAAGATCGAGCGGCCCGAGGGCGATTTTGCCCGCGGCTACGATAGCCTCGTCAACGGCGAGAGCGCGTATTTCGTCTGGCTGAACCGCGGCAAGGAATCGGTGAAGCTCGACCTGAAGGAAGACGTCGACCGGGCGCATCTTTCCGCGATGATCGGCAAGGCCGACGTGTTCATCCAGAATCTTGCGCCCGGTGTGATCTCGCGTCTCGGCTTCGACATGGAAAACTTGCGAAAGACCTATCCGCGGCTGATCACCTGCTCGATCTCCGGCTATGGCGAGGAGGGGCCATCGGCGCATCTGAAGGCCTACGACCTTCTGGTGCAGGCCGAGACGGGCCTGTCTTCGGTGACCGGCAATGCGCAGGGGCCGGCGCGGGTCGGCGTGTCGGTCTGCGACATCGCCGCCGGCATGACCGCGCTCTCGTCGATCATGCAGGCGCTGTTCGTGCGCGAGCGGACGGGCGCGGGCCGGCACATCACGCTGTCGCTCTTTCACGCGCTGGCCGACTGGATGAACGTGCCGTATCTGCAATACACCTATGGCGGCAAGACACCGCCGCGCAACGGTCTCAGCCACCCGACCATCGCGCCCTATGGCGCCTACCTCTGCTCCGACGAGCGCGCGGTGCTGTTCTCGATCCAGAACGAGCGCGAATGGTCCAACCTTTGCAACAAGGTGCTGGAGCGTCCCGAGATCACGACCGACGTGCGCTTTGCCTCCAACAACGCCCGCGTCGCCAACCGTCCGGCGCTCGAAGCCATCATCGAGGGTGTGTTCAAGCGCCACGACCGCGACGCCATGGTCGAGCGGCTGGAGGCGGCGCGGATCGCCTATGGCCGGCTGTCCTCGATGGAGGATCTGAAGACCCACGAGCAGAACCGCTTCGTCACGGTCGAGACGCCGGCCGGGCCGGTCAGGATGCTGGCGCCCGGCTTCGTCGTCGACGGAACGGCGCCCGAACTCGGGTCGGTGCCGGCGCTGGGGGCGGATACGACGCGGGTGCTGGCCGAGTTTGGTGGAGTGGCTGCGGGTGGGAATCCGGCGGGCACGGCAAAACGCTCGGTGTGATCGACCTTGCGTCAGACCTTTGCGGGCTCGCCCGACCTATCGTGGTCTGGTTGAGAGCTCCCGGCCGATCGAGCGGAGCGTCTCACGGGCCGAAACGCGCGGCGTGAAGTCGAACACGGACTCGAAGCGTGACGGATCGAGAACGAGCGGCCTCGTGACGGCGTTGACCTGGGTTGTGCGTCGCAATCCCACGCCGGCGAGTGCGAAGAGCCATTTCGGAACGGGGGCGAGCGCCGGCTTTTTGCCCATGCCGGCGCGCAGTTCGGTGACGATGGCGCCAACCGATAGCGGTTCGCGGTCTGCGACGAGGTAGGCACCGGAGCGATCGGTGTCTCCCGGAGCGGCGAGGCATTTGAGGATCGCGTCGGTCAGCGTGTCGAGCCCGATGACGCTGCGCCGGGCGTTAAGCGATGCGAAGGGGAGCGGGAAGGGCGCTCTTGCTGCCTTGGCGAGCATGGCGAAATTGCCACGCGCCTTGGCGCCCAGGATCAGCGGCGGGCGCAGCGAGATGGCCAGGCATCCGGTGCGGGCGAGTGCCGCGACATGGGCGTCGGCTTGCAGCTTCGACCGGCCGTATTCGGACCCTGGATGCGGCGTGGTATCGTCGGTGAGAATATCGGTCGAAGCGTTGTCGGCCACCGCGGCGATGCTGCTGACATGGATGAAGGTCGCGACGCCGGCCCGCGCTGCCGCATCGCAGAGGCGAGCGGTCGCGTCGGCATTGGCGCGCATGGCCGGCGAGCGCCCGGTCTCCGGCGCTTTCTTCAGGGCATGGGCGTAGCCGGCCGCGTGGATGACGGCGCCGACTCCCTGCATGGCGTCGTCGAGCCTGTCCGAGGTCTCGATGTCGCCGGTGACGACGATCCTGACCTGCGGGTGTGGCGCGATGTCGGGGGAGCGAACCGCCAGCGTCAGCAGGCGGCCTTCGGTGAGAAGCCGCTCGACCAGATGGCTTCCGAGCATGCCGGTGCTGCCGGTGACGAGAACGCGCTTTGCCTCGGCCATGTCGAAATTCCTCTACCCAGGTGCTGCGGGGGCGCAGCAATCGTCGAGACCCGATGAAAACGGCCATGCGGAACGACGCTTCGTGCGGAGCCGGCCCGAACGATCCGGCCACACCGCGTTGGCTCACCCGACTTCCAAGGCTTCCGCCGCTGCGTAATCCTGCCCTTGGCGCCGCGCAAGCGTGAGGCCCATCGAGGCATCTCGATCCGTGCGACTTTTCACAAAAATTTAACCATTTCCGCACATTGGCGGGCAGCTGGGGCGTTTGGGTACCGGCCATTAAGACCTTGAAAGCCATGATCGGCCTCTTCCACGTCCTGAACGCGCGTGCCGAGACCGAACCATGGCTTTTAAATTTCTGACCGCATCCCGCTGCAACGCGCTTCTGATGCTGGCCCTTTTGGGGCTTGGCGCCTGCGCGTCCGGGCCGCGCTACCGCTCGCTGAGTGCTCATGAGTGCATGCAGCGCGTGATGTATTTCGAATCGAACCGATCGAGCCCCGAGGGCATGGTCGCCGTCGGCACCGTGGTGATGAACCGCCTGCACAGCGGCCGATATCCCAAGACGGTCTGCGGCGTCATCGGCCAGAAGAACCAGTTCGCGCCGGGCGTTCTGTCCCGCGACATGGGCGCCGGCAAGGATCTCGCCTCGGCGATGGCCACCAAGGTGTTGAGCGGCACCCGCCACGGCTATGTCGGCAGCGCCATGTTCTTCCACACGGCGGGGATGACCTTCCCCTACACCAACATGCACTATCTCGTGGAAGCCGGCGGCAACGTGTTTTACGAAAAGCGCAAGAATTCCCGCAATCTCGGGGACCCGCCGTTCCGCAATCCGTCGAGCTACCCCGGTTCCTCGTCCGGCTCTGCCTCCCGGGTGGCGCTCGCGGCTGCAGCACCCGCGGCCCGGCCGGTTTCGGTCAGCCGCCGCAGCGTCGAGACGGTCAACACCGGAACCTCGACCATCGTGCCGGTCGTCGCGGCGCCGGGCGGTTTGAAGCCGATCCCTGTTCGCCGCGTGCGGGCGACCTCGACCGGCTCGCTCGACTCCATGAGCATCGATGACCTGATTGCCATCAACGGCGGCTGATCGCGATCGCCTGCTGTCGGTCCCGGCAAGCCGGAAGGCTGGCGATGATCCACAGGGCCTCCAACGTCCTCATCCCTGCTCTTCGGCCAGCAGGAACGGCGCGACCCGATCGGCTTTCGAGCCGGTCGAAGCCAGGTGAGCATCGATTTCGATCGCCGACGCGTGCTACAGCGTGACCCTTCAAGTGGCGACCGGTACTACCGGAAGATCCAGGCTTCGTTCGGCGCATCATGCGTGCCCAGTCGATACCGATTCGGGGACGCACCTGTAGCCCGTCTGAAACCAGCGTGACCACGTGCCGAAAAGCGCCGCTTTCGGGTCCCCCACCGGCCCCTTTCTGCCCTTGTCTGCCCACGAGGGACCTGCTGCCGTTGCGGCGCTGCCCGCGCCGGCAGGGGCTGCCAGACAGGGCCCGAGCCCCAACGATCGAAAGGGCCATCCGATGAGCCGAATCTCCATGGTCCGCACAGTCCTCTGGGGCCTGGTCCTCGTGTTGCTCCTCGCGGTCGGCGGGCTTTATTTCGTCTCGACCCGGCACACCGCCGAGGTCGCCTACGGCACACCCTTCACCCTCACCGACCAGTCCGGCGCGACGGTCACCCGCGACACCTTGAAGGGCGAGCCCTCGGCGGTCTTCTTCGGCTACACCCATTGCCCGGACGTCTGCCCGACGACGCTGTTCGAACTCGCCGGCTATCAGAAGGCGCTGAAGGCCGAGGACAAGGTCTTCCGCATCGTCTTCGTCACCGTCGATCCGGCGCGCGACACGCCCGGCATCATGAAATCCTATGTGGAGGCTTTCGGCGGTGACGTCACCGCGATCACCGGCACCCCAGACCAGATCGCGGCCATGCTCGACGGCTGGGGCATCTACGCCAAGAAGATCGGCGACGGCACCGACTACACCATGGATCACACCGCCAAGACCCTTCTGCTCGACAAGAACGGCGCACTGACGGGAACGCTCGCCTATCAGGAGCCGGCGGGTGAGGCGAAGGCCAAGCTCGAGGCGCTGGCGGGGTAGGGTCCGAGAGCGTATCTGCCGTCGCCAAACCTGGCTCATCCGCGCACAACCGAGGACCTGCTTGAGTCCTGTCGACCCGTCGCGATCGAAACAGCAGCACCGGCGCCGGGCCGCCATCGGACAGGTGCGGCGGCGGCGGTTCCGAAGCAACGGCGCGCGCCATCTGGTTTCTCGCGGCCGGCCTCCTGTCCAGAGGCTTGCAACCCGCGCGACACTTTTTGCAATAGAGCCAAAGCTGCTATGGCACGGACGTGACGAACATCGATCCTTCCCCCCCGCTGCGCGGCGCCGTCTATGGCGCGCCGCCGCTCAACCTCGTGGACGTGCCCGATGGCGCCGTGCAGCTATCGCCGCTGCGGCCCGGAGCAGAAGCGTTGGAGAGCCTGCCCGACGCCGTCTTCGATGCGATCGTCGTCGCAGCACCTCCCGGTTCGATCGAACGGCGTTTCGTGCTGGCCCATGCGCTGCGCATGCTGACGCCCGATGGCTCGCTCACGGCGCTGGCGGCCAAGGACAAGGGGGGGCAACGCCTGCGCGACGAACTTGAAGGCTTCGGATGCGATGTCACCGAGCGCTTCAAGGCGCGTCAGCGCATCTGCACCGTTCGACGGCCGGAAACGTTTCACGGACTGGTCGACGCGATCGAGGCGGGCTCGCCCGTGACCGTCCAGACGATGGGCCTTCGCTCGCAACCCGGAATCTTCTCGTGGAACCGGGTGGATCCTGGGACAGCTCTGCTTCTTCGCCATCTCCCAACCCTCGGGGGGCGCGGCGCGGATCTCGGAGCGGGGCTCGGCATTCTGTCCGTGAGCATCCTTGCATCGCCAGCTGTCGAGACGCTGACGCTCGTCGAGATCGATCGCCGCGCCGTCGAGGCGGCTCGGGTGAACGTCAAGGATCCGCGGGCGTGCTTCTCGTGGTCCGACGCGCGCGACATTGCGCTGACCGATCTCGACTTCGTGGTCTCGAACCCGCCTTTTCACGCGGAAGGGATCGAAGATCGCGGGCTCGGCCAGGCTTTCATCGCAGCGGCGGGCCGGATGCTGCGCCGTTCCGGCACGCTTTTTCTCGTCGCCAACCGTCACATGCCCTACGAGGAGGTGCTTCGCGCGACCTTCCGGAACGTGAAAACGGTGGCGGACGAGGCCGGCTACAAGATCTTCGAGGCGCGCAAGTGACGAAGACGCCGACCGCCCGGCTCGACAAGCTCCTTGCCAATATGGGCTACGCGTCGCGACGCGAGATTCAGCTTTTGGCCAGAAACGGGCGCATCCAGCTCGACGGCCAGCCGTTCCTCCAGGCCGACGCGCGGATCGCGCTGACGCCCGATCTCGAAACGCGGCTGGTGGTCGACGAAGAGGCGCTCGATCCGTTGCCCGGCTTCGCGCTGATGGTGAACAAGCCGCTCGGCGTCACCTGCTCGCTCAAGGAGGCGGGGCCGTTGGTTTACGATCTCCTGCCGCATCGGTGGCGGCGGCGCGACCCAGCCCTTTCGACGGTCGGCCGGCTCGACAAGGAGACCTCCGGCCTCCTTCTGATGACCGATGACGGTGGGCTGCTCCATCGCATCATTTCGCCGAAGCGCCATGTGGCCAAACGCTACCGCGCGCGTCTGGCCCGGCCGATGACGGGGGAAGAGGCCGAACTCTTCGCCTCGGGCACGTTGATGCTGGAGGGAGAGGACAAGCCCCTGGCCCCTGCGGAACTGGAGATCGCCGGCCCGCAGGAAGCAACGCTGCAAGTTCACGAGGGGCGCTATCATCAGGTGCGCCGGATGTTCGCGGCGGTCGGCAACCATGTCGAGACGCTGCACCGTGAATCCATCGGCGGTCTGGCCCTGCCGGCCGATCTCGAGCCCGGCGCGATCCGCCGCCTCAGCAAGTCAGATCTTGCGGCGATCTTCGATGACGGCAGCAGAAGCGGCAGTTGACGGACGTGAATGGCAACGAAGCGCCATTTCAGCCCTCTGTGCAGAACTCCGGTCGAGCTTGAACTGCTTCGAGGGCGGACTTCCGGGTGTCCCACACGACATTCCCGTCCGCGCCATCTTGCCTTTCCCCGCGCGTGCCATGAATACCATCGCCACAGTCCCGCCTTCGGGCCAACGCCGCCGCCGACCGTCCGCCGACACTGGCCCGACACCTGGCCCCGACATCTAGCCCCGACAGGGAAACCACCTTCATGCACGATCTCGCCGCCCAGCTTGCCGTCATCGGCGTTGCCGGCATCGCTTCGCAATGGGTCGCATGGCGCCTGCAGATCCCGGCGATCGTGCTGCTGTTGGCCGTCGGTCTGGTCTTCGGGCCGCTCACCGGCATGATGAATCCCCGCGAGGATTTCGGCGAGCTCTACACGCCCGTCGTCTCCACCGCCGTCGCCATCATCCTGTTCGAGGGCGGGTTGACGCTGAATTTTCGCGAAATCCGCGAGACCTCGACGGCCGTGCGGCGGATCGTCACCGTCTGCGGTCCGCTGGTCTGGTTGATGACCGCGCTCGCCGCCCACTATATCGGCAATCTCTCCTGGCCGACCTCGATCATCCTCGGCGCGCTGCTCGTGGTCACCGGCCCGACGGTGATCTCGCCGCTGCTGCGCCATGCCAAGCTGAAGACGCGGCCCGCATCCATCCTGCGCTGGGAAGCCATCGTCAACGACCCGATCGGCGCGCTCTTTGCGGTGCTCGCCTTCGAAATCTATCTGGTGCTGGAGGCCGGCCATGAAGCCGGAAGCCTGATCCTCACCGTCCTTCTTGCTGCCGCTATCGCCATCCCCGGCGGAATCTTCGCCGGTCGCTTCCTGTCCTGGGCCTTCGTGCGCGGCGAGGCGCCGGAATATCTGAAAGCGCCCATCCTCCTTGCCGCCGTCGTCGGGATGAACTCGCTGACCAATCTCGTCCTGGAGGAGGGCGGCCTGCTGACGGTCACCGTCATGGGAATCACCATGGCGAACACCAAGATCGCCAGCCTGAGCGACCTGCGCCGTTTCAAGGAAACGATCACCATCCTCCTCGTCTCCGGCCTGTTCGTCATCCTGACGGCGTCACTCCAGCGGGAGGTGCTGTTCAGCCTGGAATGGCGGGTCGTCGGCTTCCTTGCCGCCGTGCTCTTCGTCATCCGGCCGCTGGCGATTGTCCTTGCCACCGTTGGCGCGGGCCTTTCGTGGAAAGAGCGGCTGCTGGTCGGCTGGATCGCCCCGCGCGGCATCGTCGCCGTCGCCGTCGCCGGCCTTTTCGGCGCGACTCTCGGGAAGATGGGCGTTGCCGATGCCGACCGGATGATCGCCTACACCTTTGCCGTGGTCGCCGCGACGATCCTGCTGCACGGCTTCACGCTCGGTCCACTGGCCCGCATCCTCGACTTGCGCTCGGCCGATCGCCCCGGAATTCTCTTCGTCGGTGCATCGCGCTTCACCATCGCCTTTGCGCGGCGGCTCAAGGCGCAGAACGTGCCGGTGCTGATCGCCGACGCCAATTGGGGCCGCATCTCGGAGGCCCGGTTGGCCGAACTCGACGCCTGGTACGGCGAGGTTCTGTCCGAAAGCGCCCACCACAATCTCAACCTCTCGCGTTTCGACCACATGGTCGCTGCCACCGACAACGACGCCTACAACGCGCTCATCTGCACCGATTTCGGGCCGGAAATCGGCCGCTCCGACGTCTTCCAGATCAACGACAACGGCGAATCCGACCGCCGCTCGATGAACTTCACCATCGGCGGCCTGCCGCTCTTCAAGCCCGGCAAGACCTTCAACGAACTGCGCGATCTCATCGTCGACGGCTGGAATTTCCAGGCCACGCGCCTCACCGATGAATTCGATTACCAGCGCTTTGTCGAAACCCGGCCTGAAGGCACCCATGCGGTGCTGTGGATTCGCCCATCCGGCGCGATGACCTTTGCTGCGACCGAAGGGTCGGGGCAGCCCGATATCGGCGACACCATCATCTCCTTTGCCCCGCCCCGACAGGAGCGCGAGCAGGAGAAGATCGTCAAGGCAACGACCACCGAACGCGAGGCCCGCGCCGAAAAGGCCCGGACGGCCGGCGAAAAGACCACGGAAAAGGCGGCGCCTGAGCTGGTTTCGAAAACCGATGTCGCCTCGCCGTCAGATCCCCACCGCCAGCCCGCCGAAACCGCGACATCTTCCTATGTGCCGGACGCTGTCGCACACACCGACACAGCGCCCAGCCCGCGCATCGCAGCGGCGAACCCGCCCGCCGACGAGGCCTTGGCCGACAAGGTGTCTTCCTGATGCGCCAGACCCGCTTTTACGCCTGTGCGCCGAAACGCCCGGCCCAGATGCTCTACGACCGTCTCGAACTCGCCTTCGAGGACGATGGCGCGCCGCTCGCCATCGTCGAGATCGACGAGGCCAAGCAGCTCTTCGAGGTCTCGCTCTATGTCGATACCGAGACCGCCGACGCCGACGCCCAGCGCTTTGCCGACAGCATGGCAGCCGAGCCAGAAATCGAGGGCGCGCCGCTTGAAATCCAGCGTGAAGACCTGCCCGAAAAGGACTGGATGGCCGATGTCCTGGCGGCGTTGAAACCCGTCCGGGCCGGGCGATTCCTCGTTCATGGAGCCCATGACCGCGACAAGGTCCG
>JBBSUS010000039.1:0-10118 GCA_038234195.1 Hyphomicrobiales bacterium
CCGAAGGCCGCCCGACGATCTTCGATCGCCTGCCGAAGGACATGCCTCGCGTCCTGACCGTCGGCCGCCTCGACATCACCACCGAGGGCCTGCTGCTGCTGACCAACGATGGCGGCCTGGCCCGCATGTTGGAACTGCCGGCGACCGGCTGGCTGCGCCGCTACCGGGTGCGGGCCCATGGTGCGATCAGCCAGGCCAAGCTCGACGAACTGCGCCAGGGCATCGCGGTCGACGGCGTCTTCTACGGCGCCATCGAGGCGAGCCTCGACAAGGAGCAGGGCTCCAATGTCTGGCTGACGCTCGGCCTGCGCGAGGGCAAGAACCGCGAGGTCAAGAAGGTTCTGGGCCATCTCGGTCTCGACGTGAACCGGTTGATTCGCCTGTCTTACGGACCGTTCCAGCTCGGCGATCTGAAGGAGGGCTCGGTCCAGGAAATCAAGGGCCGCACCCTGCGCGACCAGCTCGGCGAGCGGCTGATCGAGGAATCGGGGGCCGATTTCGAGGCGCCGATCGCCAATCCCTTCTCCAACAAGCCGGTCGAGGCCGAGCGCGTCGACGCTCGGGCCGCCAAGGCCGCCAAAGACAGCGAGTGGATCTCGGCCAGCGACACCGCGCCGAACGCCAAGAAGGCCCGCGAGCGCAGCCGCGAGGACGCTCTCGGGAAGCTCGACACGCGCGGCGGACGCCCGCCGCGTGGCCGCGATGACCGGGGCGGACGCGGCGCAAGGGACGATCGACCGGGCCGCGACGAGCGGGGCGATCGGCCGACGCGTGGCTTTGACGGTCCGCGCAAGCCGATGGGCAAGCCCTTCGGCAAGCGCGACGACGGAGAGTCTGGCGAGGACCGGCCGAAACGCCCGCCGCTCGACGCGCCGAAGCGCTCGGCCAACGTCTGGATGGCCCCGGGGGCCCGGCCCCAGGGCACCCGCAAGGCTCTCGCCGCCCAGGACGGCGAACGGCCGCGAACGCGCTCCAAACCCGACCGACCGCATCCTCACGGCCCGAAGCGTGACCGCGCCGAGGGCGAGCGCTCCGGTGGCCAGTCGCGCGCCGAGCGGCCCGGTGTCGATCGGCCGCGCAGCGATCGGCCTGCCGGCCCTCGTGGCCCCAAGACCGGCGGCCCCAAGCCCGGCGCCCCGAAGTCAGGTGGCCCGCGTCCCGGCGGTCAAAAGCCGGGTGGGGAGCGCTCGGGCCAAAAGCCCGGTGGCCGCACACCGGCGCCGCGGGCGCCGAAGAAGGACTGAGGGCCGATGCGCATCGTCGGCGGCGCATTTCGTGGCCGGGCGCTCGCCGCGCCCCAGAGCCAGGACATTCGCCCGACCCGCGACCGGGCGCGCGAGACGCTGTTCAACATTCTCGCCCACCGGCCCGGTTTCGAGTTCGACGGCGCCCGTGTGCTGGATCTGTTTTCGGGCACCGGGGCGCTGGGCATCGAGGCACTGTCGCGCGGGGCCCGCTTCTGCCTCTTCGTCGAGGACGGCATCGAGGGTCGTGGCCTGATCCGGCAGAACACCGAGAGCTTCGGTCTCGGCGGCTGTTCGAAGATCTTCCGCCGCGACGCGACCCGGCTTGGCCCGGTGGGAGCGATCGAGCCCTACGACTGTCTCTTCGCCGATCCGCCCTATGGCAAGCGTCTTGCCGAGGCCGCGCTCGTCTCGGCCCGCGACGGAGGCTGGCTGAAGCCTGGTGCCCTTGTCGTCGTCGAGGAGGCGATGACTGCGCCCTTCGATACGCCGGATGGGTTCGTCCTCGAAGACGAGCGGACGATCGGCGACACCACAATGCGGTTCCTGACCTATCCGGGCTGATCGGGGGGCAGGCGCTGGAACGCCGCTCACAGGGTCGTGTCCAGAGCGAAATCGACCTAACTAAACCGTAATTGGTGGGGATTCGTCACAGCCACCATAGTCGCGTCATGCTGCCGAGGCATGGCTTGCGCCGGCAGACGACACTTGCACCGTGCGGCCGATGCCCGTGGCGCGCGGCCCGATCCGCCCTTGGCGGAACCGAACGAGGAAACCACCGACCGATGATCCGACCGACCCGTCAGCTCACCCTGTCCGCGATGGCCTTTGCCCTGTTGCTTCCCGCCTCCGGCGCGGTGAACGCGCAGACCGGTGACACCGCGACGAAACCCTCAATGAAGTCCGACGCCGCCACGGCTTCGGATACGGCAAAAGGCGGCGCAGGCGCAGCATCTGCGACAGCGGAAACCGCGGCCTCTGGCGAAACGAAAGCGGCGGGTGCCGACACGGCGCAGTCCAGCGAGGAAAAGAAGAAGGCCGCCGACCTCTCCACCTTCACCCTCGACAACGGTCTGAAGGTGGTCGTGCTGCCGGACCACCGCGCCCCGGTCGTCACCCAGATGATCTACTACAAGGCCGGCTCGGCCGACGAGGCGCCGGGCCAGAGCGGCATCGCCCACTTTCTCGAGCATCTGATGTTCAAGGGCACCAAGGCGCATCCGGAGGGTGCCTTTTCCAAGGCCGTTGCCGATATCGGCGGCCAGGAAAACGCCTTCACGACCGACGACTATACCGGATATTACCAGCAGGTGCCGGCAGGCGATCTGAAGATGGTCATGGGCTTCGAGGCCGACCGCATGGAAGACCTCGTCCTGACCGACGCGGCCGTGCTGCCCGAGCGTGACGTTATCCTCGAAGAGCGCCGCATGCGCGTCGACAACGATCCCGGTTCGCAATTGTCCGAGGCCATGGAGGCGGCGCTGTTCCAGAACAGCCCTTACGGCATTCCGGTGATCGGCTGGCGCTCCGAGATGGAGAAGCTGTCGCGCAAGGACGCGATCGACTTCTACGACAAATATTACACGCCCAACAACGCGACGCTTCTGATCGCCGGCGACGTCACCGAACCCGAGGTGCGAAAACTCGCCGAGGCGACGTTCGGCAAGGTCAAGCGCAGGGCCGATCCCGGCGAACGCATCCGGCCTGCCGAGCCCGAGCCACTGGCCGCGCGCACCGTGACGCTGACCGACCCGCGCGTCACGCAGCCGTCGATGCAGCGCACCTACCTCGTGCCGTCCGATACCACGGCGAAAGACGGTGAGGCCGCGGCGCTCGACGTCCTCGCCGACATCCTCGGCGGCGGCACGACGAGCCGGCTCTATCGCAGCCTTGTCGTCGAAAAGGCGATCTCCGCCGGCACCGGGGCGTATTATCAGTCGACGGCGCTCAACGACGGGCAGTTCGGCGTCTACGGCACGCCGCGCGGCAATGCGACGCTCGGGCAGGTGGAGAAGGCGATCGACGCCGAGATCACCCGCATCAAGGCCGATGGCATCACCGAGGAAGAGCTGGACCGCGCCAAGAATCGCGTCCGCAAGAACCTGATCTATCTGCGTGACAGCCAGACGGCGATGGCGCGTCGCTACGCCGCCGCCATCTCGACCGGCCAGACCATCAAGGACGTCGAGGAATGGCCGGCGCGTCTCGACAAGGTGACGACCGCCGACGTCGATGCGGTCGCCAAGAAGTACCTGAAGCCGCAGCGCTCGGTCACCGGCTATCTGCTGCCACAGCCGCCGGAGGGCCAGACGGCCGATGCGGCCGATGCCAAGGCCGTTCCGGGCGCCGAGGCCGAGGGTGCCGCCATGGCACCGGGCGGCGCGCCGTCCGACCTGCCTGCCGGCTCCCGCTCCTGATCTCGACGCCCGAACTTTCAAAAGGACGCCAACCTTTGACGTATTTTTCCCGAACCTTCGGCGCAGCTGCGACGGCCCTGGCGCTGTCCTTCACAGCAGCGGTCGCCTTTTCTGCACCGGCGCAGGCGGTCGACATCGAGACGGTGACGAGCCCCGGCGGCATCAAGGCCCTGCTCGTCGAGGACTACACCAACCCGCTGATCGCGGTGAAATTCGCCTTCAAGGGCGCCGGTTCGACCCAGGACGTCGACGGCAAGGAGGGCACCGCCAACCTGATGTCCGGCCTCCTCGACGAGGGCGCCGGCGACATCAAGAGCCAGGCCTTCCAGGAAAAACTCGACGATCTCGGCGTGTCGCTGAGCTACGACGCCAGCCTGGACAATTTCTCCGGCAGCTTTCGCACCATCACCGACTTCGAGGATGACGCCTTCAACCTGTTGAAGCTGTCGATCACCGATCCGCGCTTCGACACGGAGCCGGTGTCCCGGATCAAGGGCCAGATCGCCACCGGCATCATCGCCAGCAGCAACGATCCGGGCGAACTCGCCGGCAAGGCGTTTTCGCAGACGGTGTTTGCGGGCCATCCCTATTCCCGGCCCACCGAGGGCACCGTCGAGAGCCTCAGGACGGTGACCGCCGACGATCTGCACGCCTTCCGCAAGAAGGTCTTCGCCAAGGACAATCTCGTGGTCGGCGTCGTCGGCGCAATCAGCCCCGAGGAACTCGCCAAGAAGCTCGATGCGGTGTTCGGCTCGCTGCCCGACAAAGCGCAGATGAAGACCATTCCCGACGTCAAGCCGGTCGTTGGCAAGACCGTCGCGGTCGATCTGGCCGTGCCGCAGACCGTGATCCAGATGGCGTTGCCGGGCGTCAAGCGCGACGCCGACGATTTCTTTCCAGCCTATCTGATGAACCATGTCTTCGGCGGTGGCTCGTTCACCTCGCGGCTCTACACCGAAGTGCGCGAAAAGCGCGGCCTCGCTTACGGCGCAGGCTCGTTCCTGGCAAGCTACGACCATGCGGCCGTGCTCGGCATCCAGACCGCGACGCGCTCCGACAAGGCGGCCGAAACGGTCGAGATCATCCGCCAGCAGCTCACGGAGATGGCCACGAACGGTCCGACCGCCGATGAGCTTGCCAAGGCCAAGACCTACGTCATCGGCGCCTATGCGATCCGCAATCTGGACTCTTCGCTGGCCATCGCCTCGACGCTCGTCGGCATCCAGCTCGACGATCTTGGCATCGACTATATCGACAAGCGCGAGAAACTCATCAACGATGTGACCATGGATCAGGTGAAGGCCGTGGCCAAGAAGCTTCTCTCCGTCGACCCGACGGTCATCACCGTCGGCCCTGCCGGGGCCTGACGGGGATGACCTCCTTCGCGCTGGCACTGGGCGGGGGCGGTGCGCGCGGCATCGCGCATATTCATGTGCTGGAGGCGATCGACGAACTGGGGGTCACGCCGACGCGCATTGTCGGCTCGTCGATCGGCGCGATCGTCGGGGCCGGCTATTGCGCTGGCCTGCGCGGCACGGACATTCGCGACTATGCCGTCGAGACCTTCACCCTGAAGCGCATGGTGATCGGCCGTCTCTGGCGGACCCGGCCTTCGAGCCTGCAGGAATTCTTCGCCGATGGCGGCGTGCGGATCGGCCAGCTCAACGCCGAGCGGGTCCTGCGCGTCTTCCTGCCCTCGGGCCTGCCGCAGACCTTCGAGGAACTGCAGATTCCGCTCGGCGTCATGGCGACGGACTTCTACGCCCGGCTCGAATGCGAGCTCGACACCGGCGATCTGCAAAGTGCGCTGGCCGCCTCGGCGGCACTGCCGGCGGTGTTCCGTCCGGTCCGCCGCAACGGCAAGGTGCTCGTCGACGGCGGCATCTTCAATCCGCTGCCCTTCGACCGTCTGAAGGACCATGCCGGCCTGACCATCGCGGTCGACGTGAATGGTGGCCCGGAAGGCGACGGCACGGCGACGCCCACCCAGATGGAAGCCCTGGTCGGTGCCTCGCAGCTGATGATGCAGTCGATCATCGATACCAAGGTTTGCATGTGCCCGCCCGACCTCCTGCTGCGCCCGCCGGTGGCCTGCTACAGGGTGATGGACTTCCTGAAGACGGGACAGATCCTGGACGAGACGAAAGCCTTCAAGGATGAGGCCAAGCGGGCGATCGATCGGCTTTTGTCTGGGAACGGAACAAGCGAAGCAGCCGGGCGCGATATCGAGGCCGCGGAGTAGTCACGATCCGGCCGGATTGTCTGGTTTGCCCACATCCATGCCGGCCTGTTTCGTGACCTCTTCCAGAAATCGCATCAGCCCCGTCTCGGCCTTGGTCATGCCGTCCCGCGTGCGGCCCTTCATCAGGTCGGCGGGCAGGCGGCCGTCTTCATAGGCTTCGACGATCTCGGGATGCACGTAGGACGATCGCGCCACCGTCGGCGTATTGCGCAGGAGTGCCGACACCGACCGCATGGCTGCTGCGACGGCCTTGCGGGTCTTGGCGTCGCTCTTCGGGCGCGGACCGGCGTCTTCTAGCAGATAGCGCAACGCCTCCGCCGAGCCGTGGAATGTCCGGAAATCCTTGGCCGAAATGGGCGCTCCGCTGGCCTCGTGCAGATAGTCGTTGAGGAGGTTCGCGGTGAGTTCGCGCTGCTTCTTCTTGGCGCCGGGAAAGCGGAACAGCCGCTGACCCTTGCCGAGCCGCATGCGCTTGAGGCCGCGCACCAGCGCCTTGTCGGCAATTTCGATGCGGTGCGCCTTGTTGGACTTGCCGATGAATTTGAGGACGGCCGTCTTCTTCACCAGCCGCAGATTCTGCTTTCGCAGCGATGCGACGCCGCGCCCGCCGTCGGCGGCGTATTTCTCGTGACCGGGACGCATGGCGGTCAGGTCGATGAGGCGCGTGGCCACCGCCGAGGTCGTGCGCCGGTCGCGCGACTTGCGCCTGAGGTCTTTCTCGACGGTTCGACGCAGGGTCGGCAACACCCGCCCGAAGCGCTTCAGCCGCTCGGTCTTCACGGCGTTGCGCACGTTCACCCAGGCGTCGTGATAGCGATATTGCAGACGGCCCTTCTCGTCGCGACCGATCGCCTGGATGTGGCCGTTTTCGTCGATGCAGATCTTGACGTCGCGCCAGGCCGGCGGAATGACCAGCGCCTTCACGCGGTTGCGCAGGCGCTTGTCGCGGATCGTCTCGCCGCCGGTGAAGCAGATGCGAAAGCTCTTGCCGTGCGGATGACGCTCGACGTCGAAGGTTTCGGGATCGACTAGGGCGAGGCCGAAGCGTTCGGCGTGAAGGGCAAGGGTCTTGTTCATCGGTCGGAGGCTGGCTTTCGAGACGCGGGACGGGTTCGGCCAAGGCACGGCAGGTCGGTGCCACTTGGTGGAGTCGAACGCCGTTTCGGGAAGCCGGTTCCGGTGACGGGACTGCGACGATTTGAACGCCGGTGCGCGAGTGCGTCCGTGGAACGCGTCGCGGCCCGAATGCGTCATCAGCAACGAAGACAGCGCAAGGGAGCGAGCTGCGATGAAATTTCAAAAGGGCCAAACCGTCGAATGGAACTGGGGCTCCGGCTCCGGTACCGGCAAGGTGAGTGAGCATTTCAAGGAGAGGGTCACCCGAACGATCGCGGGCAACGCCGTGACGCGGAACGCCGACGACGACAACCCGGCCTATCTGATCGAGCAGGACGACGGCAGCCAGGTGCTGAAATCGGAATCGGAGCTGTCCAAGCCCGATTGATCGGCGCAGATCATCCAGTTCGACCCGGACGGCGATCTCACCGTTCTGCGAATGTTGGCTCAGCGCGACTGCACCTTGTCGGGATTGCGCCGCCGACCGCGAAACGGCCGCCCACGTCGTCGCTTGCGCGGCGCCGTCTCGTCGATCGGTCCCTGGTGCGCGTCGAGACCGTTGTCGCGGGCGACCGCCGACAGCGAAGGGCGCGGTTTGACCAGCGGTTCGGGTGTGACCACGTGGGTCGTCACCAGATCGTTGCCGGCATAGATGCCCTCGGCCTCCTGCAGTTTCAGCCGCTGGGTGTCGCGGCGGCGCACGTCATCGACGATCTGCCGGGCCAAGGCATCCTCGATGCCCAGCGCATCGAGGGTGGAGGCGCCGAAGGCCAAGGCGGATTCCACCGTCTCGCGGATTTCGTATTCGACGCCGCGGGCGCGCAGCGACAGTGAATGGGCGCGGTCGTAGGAGCGCACATAGAGGCTGACATTGGGAAAATCGGAGCGGATCAGGTCGACGATCCGGTCGGTTGTCTCGCGCTTGTTGGTGCACACGGCGACGAGCTTGGCCTTGCGGATCCCGGCAGCCTCCAGAACGTCCTTCCTGAGACCCGAGCCGAAATAGATGCGGAAGCCGAACTTCGCCGCGTTGCGGATGCGCTCTGCCGAAGAGTCGATGATCGTCACGTCGATACCGCTGGAGAGCATCACCTGCGCCACCATCTGGCCGAAACGCGAAAAGCCGATCATCAGGACGGTCGAACCCGCATCCTCGAAATCTTCTTCCATCTCCTCGTCGGCCCCCGCCGCTTCCTGCGCGACTCGGCGGCCGATCCAGGCGGTGAGCGGCGTCAACGCCATCGAGAAGGTGACGATCGCCACGAGCACCGAGGCGACCTCGCGCGGAAAGACGAGGCTCGAGGCCGCGGCGGTGAACAGTACGAAGCCGAATTCGCCACCCTGCGCCAGAAGTCCCGTCACGCGCGCGGCGCTGGGACGCGGCTCGCCGAACAGCCGCGCCGGGATGTAGAGGAGCAATGCCTTCACGAGCATCAGGCCAGGCGTCAGCGCCAGGATGATCAGCCAGTTGGCCGAGATCACCGAGAGATCCAGCGACAGGCCGACGCCGATGAAGAACAGGCCGAGCAGCAGGCCGCGAAACGGCTCGATATTGGCTTCGAGTTCGTGGCGATAGGAGCTGTCGGCGAGCATCACGCCGGCGATGAAGGCGCCCATCGCCATGGAGAAGCCGGCGGCCTCCATGAGCATGGCCGAACCCAGCACCACGAACAGCGCGGCCCCGAGCATGACCTCGCGCGCACCCGCGCTGGCCATCAGCCGAAACAGCGGGTTGAGGAGATACTGCCCGGCGAGGATCAGGAGGAACAGCGCGCCGAGCGAGACGGCAACCTGGGACAATTCGATGCCGGCGCCGTTCGAATAGGGCGCCAGGAACGGGATCGCCGCCAGCAGCGGCACGACGGCCAGATCCTGGAACAGCAGCACGGAAAAGGCCGACTGGCCGTGCCGCGTGTTCGTCTCGCCCGCCTCGTCGAGCAGTTGCAGGCCGAAGGCAGTGGAGGACAGGGCAAGGCCGAAGCCGATGATGATGCTCGCCTGCCAGCTCATCGAAAGCAGGTAGGCGGCACCGGCCAATGCGACGCCCGTCACGACGACCTGGGAAAGGCCGAGCCCGAAGATCTGCTTGCGCAACGCCCAAAGCCGCCCGAGCTTCAGCTCCAGCCCGATGACGAAGAGCAGGAAGACCACGCCGAGTTCGCCGATCTGCAGGATCTCCTCGCCACGCGCGATAATCCGGAACACCGGGCCGAGCAGGATTCCGGCGAAGAGATAGCCGAGCACCGTTCCGAGGCCGATGCGCTTGAACAGCGTGCCGGCGACGATCCCACCGCCCAGCAGCAGCACGACTTGCAGGAAGATCGAGGTCGTGTGTTCCAAGGTCGAGCCGCCCGCTTCTGTCGTTCTTCGTTCGCTGCATATGGCGCGCGAAAGCCGAATGCACGCTCGCCGTGTTGCGAAAGGTCCGCACGCACCCGGTCGAGGCGGTGATCAGCGGCAGAACTTGTCGTCCGCTTCATCATGGCGCCTTGATGGGTGTCGCGATGCACAATAGATGCTTCGGTACCGAAAACCATAAGGCTTGGCCATGGAAGACCACACGACACGGCTGCTCGACATCGCCGGGCGGCTGATCGAAACCGCGCGCAAGGCTGGCGCCGATGCCGCCGACGTCGCCGTGGTGCGCTCCTTCGGCCGATCGGTGACGGTCCGTCTCGGCAAGGTCGAGGACACCGAGAATGCCGAAAGCGAGGATATGTCGCTGCGCGTCTTCGTGGGGCGACGCGTCGCCACCGTCTCCGCCGATATCCATACCGACCCGGTGCCGCTGGTCGAGCGCGCCGTCGCGATGGCAAAGGTCTCGCCCGAGGACGAGTATGCCAGCCTTGCCGATTCCGACCGGCTGGCGAAGAACGACCTCGATCTCGACCTCTACGACGGCACGGAACTGCCCAGCGCCGACATGGTCGAGCAGGCGCTGGAGATGGAGGCCGCGGCCCGGGCCGTCGAGGGCGTGTCGAATTCCGGCGGCGCCTCGGTCTCGGCGGGCGCGTCGGGTCTGGTGCTCGCGACGTCTGCAGGTTTTGCCGGACACCGCATGCGCTCGGGCTTCTCCCGCTCGGTCAGCGTCATCGCCGG
>JBBSUS010000040.1:0-10094 GCA_038234195.1 Hyphomicrobiales bacterium
CTTCCATCGTCGTGGGTGAGTTCGACGATCTCACCGCCGGCGGCCTCGGCATCCTCGCGGTCGTGGGTGACGAGCAGTGCGGGGATCTGGCGCTCGGTGACGAGGCCGAAGACCAGCGCACGCACGGTCTGGCGCAGATCGGCGTCCAGACGCGAGAAGGGCTCGTCGAGAAGCAGTGCGCGCGGTTCGGCGAGCAGCGTGCGGGCCAGCGCCACACGCGCCGCCTGGCCGCCCGAAAGCGTCGCCGGATCGCGCGCAAAATGCCCTTCGAGCCCGACCTTATCGAGCATTGCCTCGGCGGCTCCTCGACGTGCCGCACGGCCCTTGAGGCCTTGCGGCACGGCGAAGAGCAGATTGTCACCCACCGACATATGCGGGAAAAGCAGCGCGTCCTGGAAAAGCAGGCCGATATGGCGGCGTTCGGGGGCAAGGCCAGTGATGTCCTGCCCGTCCAGCACCACGCGACCGACCGCGGTGAAAGCCGGATCGAGAAAGCCGGCGATCAGCGCGAAGAGCGTCGATTTGCCCGAGCCGGACGGACCCATGACGCTCAAGGTTTCGCCGGGCGCGATGGACCGGTTCAGCGACAGCAGCCGGCGTGCACCGAGCGCGATCGCGACCGATTCCAGTATGAGGCCTGCGTCCGGCGGAGAAGTTTTTGTCCAGGGGGGCGTCGTCGTCATCCCGCCCTCATGCCGCGGCGGCCGCGCGCGAGCAAGACCGGCACGAGGCTGGCCAGCGCAAAGGCGAGAAACGGCCACAGCGTCTGCATGAGCGCGTAGGCGCCGATGAGCCGGCGGTTGCCGCCGGACGCCAGTGCCACCGCCTCGGTGGTGATCGTCGGAAGCCGGCCGGCGCCGATGAGCACCGTTGGAAGGTATTGCCCGACTGACGCCGCAAAAGCGATGGCCACGGCTGTCAGGATCGGCGCCGTCAGCATCGGCAGCCGCACCTTGACGAACGCCGTGAGGCGGGAGCGACCGAGGCTCGCCGCCATGCGCTCATAGCGCGGATCGATGGCGAACCAGGGGGCGGCCAGCGCCAGCGCCGCATAGGGCGCGACGAAGATCAGATGGGCCGCAACGAGGAGCGGGATCGACGGGGCGAGGCCGGCGACGAGCACCAGCACCTTGAGCCCGAAGACGAACGAGATCTGCGGCACGATCAGCGGCAGGTAGATCAGTCCGGCGATCGCCGAGGGCAGGCGGACTTGGCCGGCCCTTGCGGCAGGAAACTCCCGTCGGCGAGCCTCCAGCAAAAGCACAACAAGAACCAGGGCGATCATCGCGGCGACGAGACCGACGAGAAAGGTCGTCCAGAGGGGTCCGGTCGCGGAGGGCAGGCTGCGCGACCATGTGGAAAGATCGACGGTCGGGGGCAGCAGGTCGGGATATCCCCAATAGCCGGCAAACGACCACAGTGCGAGCAGAGCCAGCCCCAGGAAAACCGAGCCACCGGCGAGGATGACCGGCACCGCTGCGAGCGTGCGTGCCGCCCCGTCGGCGGCAAATCGGTGGCCGCTGCGGGCGAGCGCCCTTGCAGCCGCGCCGGTCCCGCGTTCGAAGCCAAGCCATACGAGGATGACGAAGAGCGTCACGCCGAGCTGGACGAGGGCACCGGCCGACGCCTGGAAGCGCAGAGACAAGTCTGGATCGCTCATCCAGCCGAGCAACCGCACGGCCAGTGGCGGCGGTGTCGAGGGACCGAGGATCAGCGAGACGTCGACGACCGAAGAGGAGAAGGCTGCGACAGCGATGACCGGCAGGCGCATCTGGCGGTAGACCGCGGGACACACGCCGATCAGGAAGCCGGCTATGCGGCCGTAGCCAAGGGATCGTGCCAGGCGCAGCCGGTTCTGCGGATCGGCCTGAGGCAGCGCCGCGAAGGCGACCAGCAAAAGGAACGGCATTTCCTTGGCGATCAATGCCGCCATCATCGACAGAGCCAGCGGATCGCCGACGATCAACAGGTCCGGCGGACGTGTCATGCCGGTGGCCAGCGCGACGATCCGAAAAACCAGCCCCGAAGGCGCAATCAGGAACAGGAGCCCGAAGGCGGCGGCCGCATGGGGCACGGCAAGCAGCGGCGCGAGCCCTTGGCGGGCGATGCGAAATGCCCGCGTGCCTGTGAAGGCGGCGAGAAACAGCGCCACGCCGGCGAGCGACACGGCGGTGGTGACCAGGCCCGTCGCGAACGACAGTCCGATCGAGATCGCGATGCCCGGCGCGGCGAAAAAGGCGCGAAAGGCGTCCAGCGAGACGCTGTTCCCGCCGAGCGCCGGCAGATATCCGAAGGCCGGCAGGATCGCGCCCGCGAGCCCGACTGCGACGGGAAGCGCGAGAAGCGAGGCGACGATCCAGGGTACAAGGGCAGCGCTCGTGAAGGCAGGACGTCGGCCGCCGACTTGGCTTGCAGTCTGCCTGCTCTGGCCATCTCGCGCTGCTCGAGCCAGGCCGATCTCGCTCATGTCGTCCGTCTCATGATGCTCCCTTAAGCCCCGCGCGATCAAAAGGCCTTGCCGGTCGGAACGGCTCGCTGCGAAGGGGTCTTCGTATATTGGCGCCCCGAGCTTTCGCGTCCGAGGGACGGAGCGCCCCTTTCGCCGCTTTCAGGAAAGGGTTCACATGGCGCTGTTGAATCAACTTCCGTAGCGCTTCTTCCACTCGCCCTCGATGCGGGCCATCCAACTGGCGTCCGGCTCGGGCAGCACGGGTCCGAGTTCCGACGGCGGGAGCGTCGCCACGCCGCGGTCGATGTCGGCGAAGGCCTTTTGGTCGTCCGCCGGCAGGGTCTTCACGTCGAGGACCGTCGGGTCGCCCCAATATTTAGGGTCCTCCTTGCGCAATTGCGCTTCCGGCGAGATGAGGAAGTTGGCGACCACCATGGAGGCGGCCTTCGAGCTGGAATTGTAGGGGATGGCGACGAAGTGGGTGTTGCCCAGCGTGCCCTTCGGAAAGACGAACGAGCGGACCGTGTCCGGCAATTCTCCCGCTGCGATCGCCGACGACGCCTCGGAGGGATTGAAGGCGAAGATGATGGCGAGCTCGCCGTCGGCGAGCAGCTGCTTCATCGCTGGATAGTTCTGCGGATGGTCGCGACCCGCGCGCCATGACACCGGCCGCAACTGGTCGAGATAGTCCCAGAGCGGTTTCGTCACGGTTTCGAAATCGGCGTCGATCACGGGCTTCTGGAGCACCGACGGATCGGTGGCCTTTTCCAGCAGCACCTGCTTCAAGAAGCTCGAGCCGACGAAATCCGGTGGCGCCGGATAGGCGACTTGGCCCGGATGGGCCTTCGCGAAGGTTAGAAGCGCGTCGGCGCTCTTGGGCATGTCGGCGACCGGGCCCGTGCGCGCCGTGTCGCAGAAGAAGACGAACTTCGCGCCACCCCAAGGCGATTCCTGACCCTTGGTCGGCCGCGTGAAGTCGGTGGTTGTGCTGGGGTTTGCAGTGTCGACATATTGCCAGTTGGGTAGCCTGGTCGCGAAGCCGTCCGACAACAGGCCCTGCTCCTGCATGGCGACGAAGTTCTCGCCATTGATCCAGATGAGGTCGACGGCGCCGCCCTCGTCCTTGCCGGCAGTCTTTTCGGCGACCACGGTGGCGACCGCATTGGCGGTGTCGTCGACCTTCACGTGCTCGAGCGTGATGGCGAATCTCGTCTTCACTTCGCCGGCGACCCACTGAATGTAGTCGTTGATGTTCTGCGAGCCCGCCCAGGCGTCGAAATACACCGTTTCGCCCTTGGCCGCGTCGACCACGCCCTGCCAGTTCGACGGGTCGGGCATGGTCGCCTGCGCTTTGGACGGACTTGCGAGGCCGGCGATGGCGAACAATCCAGCCCCGACGAAGGCTGCAGTCAGGCCGATCGTCCGGCGAGGGCGAGGGGTGCGAGACATAGGCAGGCTTCTCCAGGTCATTGCAGCGTTCGATGGCCAACGAAGGCGCCAAACGCACGCCGGCGTCCCGCCGCATTACACACTGTTCGCGTCGCCGGCGATTTTCCTTACCGGCACAGTCAACATTTACGGCGGGATGCCTTACATGGATGATATGTTGCGGCCGCCGATGGCATAAAGGCAATCGGACAAGGCGAACTGATCACCGGTTGACTTCGATGTGATCGAGGAAGCCGGATCGCCTGCCCCTGGGATGAGGACCAAGCCCATGTCGAACACCCCGCGCGACGAGCGCAAGACGCTGGTTCTGACCGGTGCCTCGCGCGGCATCGGCCATGCGACCGTGAAGCGCTTCTCGCGCGAAGGCTGGCGGGTGATCACCTGCTCGCGCCAGGAGTTTTCCGACGATTGTCCCTGGCCGGCGGGTGCCGAAGATCACATACGCGTCGACCTGTCCGACCAGGAGGACGTCGGCTATGCCGTCTCGGAAATCCGCCAGCGGCTGGTGGCCAACGGTTCCGAGCTGCACGCACTGGTCAACAACGCGGCGATCTCACCGAAGGGCGAGGGCGGCTCGCGGCTCGATTCCATCCGCACCCCGATGCACGCCTGGCGCGACGTCTTCCAGGTGAACTTCTTCGCGCCGATCATTCTGGCGCGCGGATTGTTCAAGGAACTTTCCAAGGCGCAGGGGTCGGTCGTGAACGTCACCTCGATTGCCGGCGGCCGCGTCCATCCCTTCGCGGGCACCGCCTATGCCAGTTCGAAGGCGGCGCTGAATTCGCTGACCCGCGAGATGGCCCATGATTTCGGTCCGCATGGCATCCGCGTCAACGCCATCGCGCCCGGCGAGATCGAGACGGCGATCCTGTCGCCGGGTACCGAGAAAATGATCGACGACATCCCGCTGCGCCGGCTCGGCCAGACGGCCGAGGTTGCCGATGTGATCTTCTTCCTGTGCTCGAACCAGGCGTCCTACGTGACAGGCTCCGAACTTCACATCAACGGCGGCCAGCACGTCTGACGGTCTCTGTCGTGGGCGACGCGAGGGCCAAGGGCGCGTCCCCACCTGATCCCGTCAGACAGGAGATGCGCTTCAGCCTCGTTGTGGCGGCCTGCCTCGCGCATCGAGAGCCGCCGAGACGAGCGCGATGCCCGAGGTGATGAAGGACACGCCGAGGAACAGGCCGATCGCCCATATGGCGGTTCCCGGCAGGCCCGCCACCAGGAAAACCGCAAGGGCGATGTCGATGATCCCGGAGATCACCAGCCAGATCGAACGGCGCGTCGAGGTCTTCACCGCGTTGGCGATGGAGAAATTGAACACGCCCGACAAGAGGAAATACAGCGCCAGCACCCAGGTCAGCGTTACCGAGCCGGCGATCGGATTGATGATGATGACGACGCCGAGGATGACGGCGAGCACGGCGAGGAGCACGCTGGACCAGAAGCCCGGTGCGCCCTTGGCCCGGAAGGCCGAGATGGCCCCGACGATGCCGCCGAAGATCATCAGCCAGCCGAAGAAAAGGGTCGTCGCCAGCGTTGCGGCGAAGGGCGCGAACAGCGCCAGTATGCCGACGACGATCATCAGGCCTCCCTGGAAGCTGTAGGACTTCCAGTGGTCGTGCAAATGCCGCTGGACCTTGGCGGCGACAGCCGCCTGGGTCTTCGGATCGACGATGCGCTGTTCGATCGACATGGGGCGTCCCTTCCCTGCTTGTCCACCTTGAGACAATCGGGGTGACAGCGCTTTGTTCCTGGAGAAGGAACTGCGCCACCCGCAACTACCCTGGCTCGGCCATCACGGCCCGACGTTGGCGCGGCCAGTGCGGCCATCCAGCAGCAGGCTCCGTCAGCCCTGCCGGGCGAGGCTGCGCGCCCCGTCCACGAGACGGTCGATCAGTCGTTCGAGATCAGTGCGCGCGACATCGTCGGCAAGGCGGCCTTTTTCGTCGAAACCGCCGCCCGCATTGGCGAGGCAGCACTGCTGGGTCAAAACCTCGGCGCCGAGCGCTCTCAGCACGATCCGCACCGCCTCCAGCCCCCGAGACCCGCCGAAGCGGCCGGGCGAGGCTGAAGCCAATCCGACGACGAGGCCCTTGAAGGGTTGCACGGGTCGTCCCTGGACCTTGCGTACCCGGCTCGCCCAGTCGATGGCGTTCTTCAGCACGGGCGGCAGCGAGTGATTGTATTCCGGCGACACGATCAAAAGCCCATCCTGCGCGGCGATGCGCTGGGCCAGCAAAGCGGCGTTCTGCGGAACGCCCTGCTCGCTTTCGTGGTCGCCGTCATAGAGCGGCAGCGGATAGTCGATGAGATCGACCCGGGTCACCAGCGCGTCGGTCAGCGACAGGAGCCGGGTCGCCTCCTCGGCGAGCTTGCGATTGTGCGAGGCGAGCCGCAGTGAGCCGGGGATGACGAGAATGTTGGTCGCCATCAGGTGCGAGCCCCGGACGGTGCCCCATCGTCCTGATCGTAGATCCAGACCCGTGCCGGCGGGATGTTCGACCAGACCCGCTCGGATGAGGACACCCTGAAGACGCGCGGCAGGGCCTTGACCGGCGGATTGAGCATGTAGGAGAGCTGCGTGATGTTGGCACCTGGCATGAGGCGCGCGACATAGTCCTTGAAGATCGCCTGGCGTTTGGCTTGCGGAAACTGGGTGATCGGGATCGCGAAGAGGATGGCCGCAAAGCGCTCGTCCTTGTGCGAGCGCAGCGTGGTGTCGAGATCGAAGCCGTCGCCGGCGATGACGTTGACCTTCGGAAAGCGGTGACGCAACTGGCGCGCGAAGTCGCGGTCGTATTCGATGGACGTGATCCGCTCCGGATCGATACCGGCCCGCAGCATCGCCTTGGTCACGACGCCGAGGCCGGGGCCGAGCTCCAGGATCGGGCCATCCAGATGGGTCGTCGCGTGGCGCACCATCATGTCACAATAGGCTTTGCTGGAAGGCGCGACAGCGCCCATCGCGATCGGATGCTTGACCCAGGCCGCGAGGAACCGAGCCCAGTCGCTGCCATCCTTCGTCGGCTTGTCCCTGCCGGGGTCCGGCTTTGAACCATCTGATTTTCGCGGCGAAAGGGCCATGCCGTCTCCTTGAGGAAGGCGAAGATTGCGGTCGGCCGAGGGTCTAGGATGGCCGCGAAGTTGCCGTTCGGATCAGGCCGAGCGATACACCAACACTCGAGCCGGCGGCAGGTTGCGCTTGATCCACGGGCTGGTGGTCAGGCGCGCACCGATCTTCATCGGCTTCACCGGCATCGTCAGCGCGTAGGAAAACTGGATGAAAGGTGCCCCGTCGTCCATGGCGCCAAGGGCACCAGCGATCACAGCTTCACGCTTTGCGTCTGGCTTGGTGAACAGCGGCAGGCTGGAAATCGTGGCGATCGGGCTGCGACCGGCGATGGCGGCAGCAAGTGCGGCGCCCGGCGCGTAGGCATCGCCCTGGATGATCGTCGCGGCGGGAAAGCGCGCCCGCAGGAGGACGCAGAACTCCGGTGCGTATTCGACGAGGACAAGGGCGGCTTCTGGAACGCCGCGGTCGACGAGGCACTGGGTGACAACACCCGTTCCGGGACCAAGTTCGATGACACAGGAGGGGCCGCTCCAGCCATCGGGGTCGGGCACGAAGGCTGCCATCGCTCGGCCGAGGGCTTTTGAGGAAGGCGACACCGCGCCCATGACGAGGGGTCTTTGCAGCCAGCCTCGAAAGAAACGCGCCTCGTCGCTGACGGACTTTCGCTTCCGCGGCTTGATCTTCGGTCTCGGTCGCGGTCGTTGCCGCGGCTCAAGGCTTGCCAACACGCCACCTCCTTCGTGCCGATCACATCGGCGCCTTCGAGCGTCCGTCATGCCGCATGCATGTAACGGTTCGATGAGGGCGAGTTCAACTGGCCGCATGCCCGTCGTCCCCAGATAGGGCGCCGTGCAGTCAGGGCAGTGCTGAAGCTTTCAGGCGCTGGCCCGGCGGTCCGCATCTGTGCAAGAATCGTCGCGAAGTGCCGGCTCAGGTTTCGCTCAAGCCCTCGAAGAATTCCTTCATCCGTGCGAAGAAACCGGTCGATTGTGGCGAGTTGTCCGACGACGAGATTTCCTCGAACTCCTCCAGAAGTTCGCGCTGGCGTCGCGACAGGTTCTGGGGGGTCTCGATCGTGACCTGGATGAACAGATCGCCCGTCTGCGGCGAGCGAAGCACCGGCATGCCCTTGCCGCGGACGCGGAACTGCTTGCCGGTTTGTGTGCCCTCGGGCACCTTCACCCGCGTCGTGTTGCCGTCGAGCGTGGTGACGTCGAAGTCGCCGCCGAGCGCAGCCTTGATCATCGACAGCGGCGCCGTGCAGAAGAGGTCCGCGCCATCGCGCTGGAAGAACTCGTGCGGCTTCACCGACAGGAAGATGTAGAGATCGCCGGCGGGACCGCCGCGAAGGCCCGCCTCGCCCTCGCCGGCGAGCCGGATGCGGGTGCCGTCCTCGATGCCGGCTGGAATGTTGACGGAGAGCTTGCGTTCCTCGGGCAGGCGTCCGTCGCCGCCGCACTTGCCGCAGGGATCGGCGATGACCTGGCCGCGACCCTGGCAGTTGGGGCAGGTTCGCTCGATCGAGAAGAAACCTTGCGCGGCGCGGACCCGGCCGACTCCACCGCAGGTCGGGCAGGTCTTGGGCTGGGTGCCGGGCTTGGCGCCCGTGCCGGTGCAGGCGTCGCACTGGATTGTCGTCGGCACGCCGATCTCGGCGGTCTTGCCGGCAAACGCCTCGTCGAGGCTGATTTCCATGTTGTAGCGCAGATCCGAGCCGCGCTCGCGGCCGTTCGTCGACTGACGCTGGCCGCCTCCGCCGCCGCGTCGCCCGCCCATCATCTCGCCGAAGATGTCGTCGAAGATGTCGGCCATTGAGGATGAGAAGTCGCCGCGGAAACCGGCTGTGCCGGCCCCCGATGAGCCATTCTGGAAGGCGGCGTGGCCATAGCGGTCATAGGCGGCCCGCTTCTGGCCATCTTTCAGGACTTCATAGGCCTCCGCGAGCTCCTTGAATCGCACCTCCGCTGTTGCATCGCCGGGATTCTTGTCCGGGTGATACTGCATCGCGAGTTTGCGAAACGCGCTCTTCAGTCCCTTGTCGTCGATCTCGCGGGACACGCCGAGCGTCTCGTAGTAATCGGCCTTCATTCACGCTTCCATGACAGTTTAAGGGCGGCATGACCGAAAGACGCCAGGCGTCACGGGCAAGCCGTTCGCGCGTCGTTCGGTACCCGCCGCAACAAGAACGGGTCCTGGATGTAGGAACCTTTGCGCGGCGATACCATAGGCTGGGCCCCAGGGAAACCGCATCCACGATGCAGGGCCGATGGGGGGACGGTCCGAGAGGCGCGTGGAACGCTGGGGCAGCGCGATGATCGTCGGCCACATAACTCGAAGCCGGGACCCTCAGGCGGACAAGACGCGCGTATCGTCAGGAGTCCCCGCCAGCACCACCGCCGTGTCATCGGTCTGGCTCGTATCGCGGGCACCGCCCCGTGCAGCCTTGTGTCGGGGACCGCCCGCGATCCATCCGCCGACCTTGCGCTCGTACCAGCGTTCCGAGGCCATCGCGATGGCGATGCTCGCGAGCATCGGCAGCACCCAGTAGACGTAGAAAACGGTCCCGTCGCGGCCGACGTTCGGGCCAAGCCAGCGCTGCCACAGAACGGTGAAGAAGAAGAACTCCATCACCGGATGCAGAAGGTAGATGCCGAAGGCGACGCGGGTGAACGGCATCGCCCAGGCGAGACCGGCGGTGGAGCCGGGGTCGGCGGTTTCGGCGAGGGCGATCGCGAGCAGCGAAGCGGCCATGATCACCAGGCTGAAATGCGCGTCAAAACCGGCGATCATGCCGCCTACGGCGAGCGCCATCAGCAGAAGGCCCGGCCAAAGCGCGCGAATGTCGACCACCCGGCGCTGGACGAGCACCGCGATGACCGCGCCGGTGGTGAAATCGGCGAAGGTCCGATAGGCGCCGAGCGTGTCGGCACTCATCCAGCTGCCCGACGGAAAGACACCCATCGCCGAAGCCACTTCGAGACCCGCAATCCACACCACGAGCAGTCCGATCAGCCCGGCAAGTCCGCCCTTTCGAAAGGCCAGGAGGACCAGCGGGAAAAGCGCATAGGAGAAGAACTCGGCGCTGACCGACCAGGAGACGTAGTTCAGCGCCAGAAC
>JBBSUS010000041.1:0-9980 GCA_038234195.1 Hyphomicrobiales bacterium
GAACCCGCCGCCGACCGTGCCGTTGTTGGCCGATTCCGTCGCGATGATGCCGGCCGGGTGTCCTGTGCCGAACCGCTCTGGCGTCTTGGAGGCGCGACGGGCCTCCGAATAGGACACAAGGCTGGCGACCGATCCGCCCGCTCCCGGAAGGATCCCGACCAAGGTGCCGATGATCGACGAGCGGACGAGATTGAGCTTGTCGCCCATGACGATCGCGAAGGCTTCCTTGAGGCGGAAACCGGTCTGCGCCCCTTCGACCCGAAGATGCGGATCGCGCGTGGCCACCAGATCGATCAGCACCGGGATGCAGTAGAGCCCGATGAGCCCGGCAACGATATCGATGCCGCCGAGGAGGACGTGGCTGCCCATGGTGAAGCGGACGTCGGCGCCGATGACGGCGACGCCGACCATCGAGAGGATCAGCCCGAAGCACGCCCCGATCAGGCCCTTCAGGAGATTGCCGACCGACAGCGCCGAGATCAGCGTCAGTCCGAAGACGGCGAGCCAGAAATATTCCGGTGGACCGAAGGCGAGGGCGACGCGCGCCAGCGGCGGTGCCAGGAACATCAGGAGCAGGGCTCCGACGAGGCCACCGAAGACGGAGGCGAGCGTGGCGAGGGTCACCGCCAGCGCCCCGTCGCCGCGCTTGGCCATCGGGAAGCCGTCGAAGGTCGTCGCGATCGCCGACGGCGTGCCCGGCGTGTTGACCAGGATCGCAGAATAGGAGCCGCCGTAGATTGCGCCGGTATAGATCGCGCCCAGCACGATCAGGCCCGAGGCTGGATCCATGGTGAAGGTGAAAGGCACCAGCACCGCCACCGCCATCGTCGCCGAAAGGCCGGGCAACGCACCGATGATAATTCCCGCCAGCACGCCGGCGGCGGCCAGCATGAGGTTGATCGGGGTCAGCGCATCGGCGAGATAGGCGAACTTGTCCATGGTGAAGGCCTCCAGGGTCGCAGGCACGATGGTCGGACGTTCCGGAAACGTCCGCCCGCTGGAGGCGCAAGCCTATTTCTGCGCGATGCCCATCTGGCCGGCGATCGCTTCGTATTGCGTCTTGCGTTCGGCCATGAAGCTTTCGATCTTGTCGTAAGGCACGTTGATCACGACGAAGCCGCCATCTTGCATCTTCTTGATGAAGTCCGGATCGTGATTGACGGCATCGAGCCGATCGGAAACCTGTTTGCGAACGTCTTCGGGCGTCGACTTCGGCACGCCGATGCCGCGGTAGGCGCCGCCCACCATGTCATAGCCGAGTTCCTTGAAGGTCGGCACGTCCGGCAGGGCGGACACGCGCTCGTCGGATGCAACGGCAAGGACGCGCATCGCATCGCCCTGCGCGATCGCCGCGGTCGAATAGCTGAAGCCCGCCAACACCTGGCCACCCAGCGTTGCGGCGGTTGCGGGGCTGGTTCCGGAGAACGGAATGTAGGTGGTGGTCACGCCGGCAAGCCCGTCGAACTTCACCTGCGCGACATTGTTCGCCGAATTGGTGCCCGAGCCTGAAAAGGTGACGAGACCTGGGTTCGCCTTGGCGTAGTCGACGAGATCCTTCAGCGTCTTGAACTGGCTGTCGGCGGGCACGATGATCGCGTCCGGCGTGTATTGGAAGAAGTAGACATTGGCGATGTCGTCGGTCTTGTAGCCGACGTCCTGAGCCATCGGCTGCAGGATGATGTGGGGCAAGTTGGTGCCCATGATCGTGTAGCCGTCGCCTTCCATGCCGTTGAGCTGCGACCAGGCCTGGGCGCCACCGGCACCGGTCACGTACTGGACGACCATCTGCTGGCCCGTGAGCTTTTCCCAGACCGGTTGCTGCAGACGGGCCGCGACGTCGGACTCGCCGCCGGCATTGAACGGGATGATGTAGTTGACGGGTTTGGTTGGATAATCCTCGGCTGCCGCGGCGCCGGCGAAGAGGCCGGCCGACAGAATGATGGACGAGAAAAGCGATACGATGCGCATGAAGTTCCTCCCTGGAATTGCGGTTCCGCGGTGATCCAGACGCGCATCCTCCAATGCGGGCCCGAGCGGAGCTTGCGGCATCAGGGCGTAACCGCCGGGGATTGTCAATGTTGCGTTCCTTGATGCATGCAAGACTCCATGCAAGATTGCCTTGTACGAGGATGCCCGCATCGGCAGGCTTCCTGTCTCGGGAGGGTGCAAATCGATGTCGGATGCGCAGCTGCTGTTCGATGATCGGCTGCAGGAGCGTCGGCCGAAACTCGTCGAACTGGCCTATGTCGCGATCAAGGACGCCATCCGCAACGGCCTGTTCTCGCCGGGCTTCCAGGGCTCCGAGCTGGAAATCGCCCAGCGCCTCGGAATGAGCCGGACGCCCGTGCATCAGGCCATCACGCAATTGCAGTGCGAGGGCATGGTCGATCTGAAGGCCAGGCGCGGCGTCGTCATCCGCGCCTTGTCGCCCTCGGATATGCGCGAGGTGTATGATGTCATCATCGCCGTCGAAGGTATGGCGGCCTGGTTGATCTGCGCGCTGCGGCTATGCGAACGCGAAAGCGTTTGCCAGACGCTGGACGCAATCAACCGGGAAACCAGCGACGCGCTGACGAGAGACGAACTCGTCGACTGGGCCGAATGCGACGGTCGATTTCATGCTGCTCTCGTGGCGGGGGCGGGCAACGGCCGGCTGGATCGGATCGCCAGGATCAATCTCGACCAGTCCTATCGCGCGCGCCGTTTGACCTTGCGCCTGCGGCCAAAGCCGGTGCAATCGATCGGTGAACACGAGGCGATCATCGAAGCGATCCGTCGTGGAGACGCAAGCTCAGCGCGCCAGGCGACGCAGCTTCACAAGGAAATCGCGCGCGATCTCATCATGGAGCTTTTGCAGCGCTACAATATGAAGCATCTTTGACGGCATGCGGATGGGACAGGGAGAATCGATATGGAACTGGATCGCAACGGCTGGCTGCCGATGGCCAGCGCAGCGCGCGACGGACAGCGCATATTGGTGACGATTCGCGCTGGCGAGCAGGGTCCGGCGGAGGTCGATACGGTTCGCTGGACGATGCCGCGCGGCAGCCACGAGCGCTGCTGGGTCGCGACCGATACCGGACCTGACGCACTCGTCACGTACGAGGATGACGATCTCGTGGCATGGATGCCGCTTCCGTCACCGACACCCGCCGGGCGATCGGGCGAATCCGGTGGCGTGACGCCGGCCCGCGAGAGCGATTTCCTGGAGCAGGCGGGCTCCGGGATCTGATCGCGATCGCCGTGTTGCGGGCGGCCCTTCAAACGCACAGGCATCCCGAAAACAGGCGTGTGGATCGGAAGGTCAAAGCCCGCCGAGCGCCGCAAAAACGCCGCTGAAAGGGCTGTCTTCGCGCGCGAAGACCGGTGGCTGGCCGAAAGGCGCGGCGACCTCGACGTCGGTTCCGCCCTCGAACACCGTGCCCGTCCAAACATGGCGCCATGCCGCGCCCTTGGGCAGATAGGTCTTCCAACTCGTCTTGTCGGCCCGCCAGACCGGGGCGACCAGAAGCTCGGTGCCGAGGAGATAGGCGTCGAACACCTCGAAAGCGCGTGGGTCCTCCTCGTAGTGGAGAAACAGCGGCCGCTGGAAGGGCAGGCCGGTCGCCGCGGCCTCGTCGCGAAGCGCGGCAAAATAGGGTTTGAGCGCCGCGTGCAATCGCGTCATGCGGGAAAAATGCGCGAGCACCTCCCGGTCCTGGTCGATCTGCAGGTTCTCGGTCGGACGGTTGCCCTCATGCGTTCGCATCATCGGGGTGAAGGCGGCCATCTCGGCCCAGCGCATCAGCAGTTCTACGGTCCGGACGTGGCCGAAGAGGCTGGTATAGCCGCCGATGTCGGAGTGGTGATAGGCGTTGCCGACAAGTCCGCAGGACAGCGCCCCGACGATTGCCGTCACAAGCCCGTCATGGCGCGAGAAGTCGACCGACTGGTCGCCCGCCCACAGGAGCGGACAATGGGCCTGAATGCCGGAATAGCCGGCTCGCATGAAGAAGACGATGTCGCCGTTGCGGCCGCGTTCGGCAACCGCCTTCGCATTGACCTCGCCCCATTTGACCGGCCAGGCATTGTGCATGAGCCGGGGGTCGGATCCGTCCTTCAGACGGAGATCGATGGGCAGATATTCGCCGAAATCGGCCATCCAGCCCGACAGGCCGAGGTCGATCATGTTCTTGCCGATGATGCGGGTCGCGAACCAGTCGCAGGCGGCCGGGTTGGTGAAATCGACGACACCACAATCGAACTCGCCGAAATCGACGAGATAGGTCGAACCGGCCTCGCTTATGGCGAAGAAACCCTGCGCTTCGGCTTCTGCGAACAGCGCACCGTCCCGGCACAGATACGGATTGACGTAGCCGAGGAAGCGGATGCCGCGCTCGGAAAGGCTGGCGATTTGCTCCTTGAGCTGCGGATAGCGTGTCTCGCTGGCCTGCCAGTCCCAAAACAGGCGCTGGCCGAAGGAGGTTTCGCGCAGGCCGACCCAATCCTCGCACCACAGGCCCGAGACGACGGCACCGGCCTCGATGAAGGTCTCCAGCCGGTCGAAGGACCGTGTGCCGTCCTTGAGGCCGATGATCGCGCCATCCATCGCCCAGTCGGGCAGGGGCGGCTGGCGACCGAAACGGCTCGAAATCGCCGTCACCAGACCGGCCATGGCGGGTGCAGAGAAGAGTTCGATGCGGCCCGGAATTTCCCAGACCTCGATCTCGTGAAATCCCGCATGGCGGAAATCGAAGACCGAGTAGGCCGTGGTCTCGACATGCAGCGCATATCGGCGCGAGGAGAGATAGGTCGGTTGCGGATAATTGGTGTTGTAATAGTCGCCGCCGGCCCGGCCCGTCCGGTCGGCCTCGAACGTGATCGGGCTCGACTTGTCCCGCCCGACACCGGGCTCCGAGGTCCACAGCGGAAACCGCCGGCCGGCGAGGTCGAGATAGGACATCTGCTCGCCGCCGCCGAACAGGTGCTCGCCGGGCTCGGCGCAAAGGCGCAGCCAGAAGCGGTTCAGGCCTGGATCGCCCGAGGTGAAGGAGATGGACCCTTTGCCCCGACCGTCGTCGCCGATCGCAAGGGTCAACGCCGGAGCGAGGTCCGGCGCTGCGGCCAAGTCGATCCGCCATCCGCTTTCGGCTTGTGAAACCGTCGCGTTGCAGAGCGGGATGCGGGCTTCGACATAATCCTCGACGTCGAAATTGCCGCGAAACATCGCCATGCGCTCGGTTCCGCGTCCGACGAAGATGCAGGGCGCGTCCGGTCGATGCGCAATGAGAATCTTGCCATCGATCGAAAGGTCGAAGCCTCCGGCCCGGTGTTCGATGTGCATGGCGGATGCCTTCAGTTCTGGGTCAGGCCGGCGTCGACGACGAAATTGGCGCCGGTGCAGCCAGCGCTCTCGTTCGAGCCGAGGAAGAGGGCGATCCGCGCGACGTGGTTCGCGTCGAGCCGGAATTTCAGCGCCTGGAGATCGATGAACTCCTGATTGAGTTCCGGCGTCAGCCAGAGCGCGGTCTGACGTTCGGTGAGGATCGCGCCGGGAACGATGCAGTTGACGCGGATGCCGTCGGGTCCGAGCTCGCGCGCCATGGTTTTCGTCATGCCGTTGATCGCGGCCTTGGCAGTGGTATAGCCGACCATGCCGGGCCGGCCGCGCATCCAGGAGATCGAGCCGAGCATGATCACCGAACCGCCGCCACGCGCCGCCATCCCCTTCGCGACCGCCTGCGTGGCGAAGAACTGATGGTCGAGATTGAGCGCCAGCGTGCGAGGCCAGGCTTCGGGTTCAACGCCGTCATAGGCATGCCGATCGTCCCGGCCGGCATTGTTGACGAGGACGTCGATCCCGCCGAGCGCGGCCTCGACATCGGCAATTGCCTGGCGCAGCGCAGCGATATCGGTGACGTCGCAGAGGTGGAGCCGGGCGCCGGTCTCGGCTGCGACGCGCTCGCCGCCCTCCTGATCGATGTCGAGGAAAGCGACCTTCGATCCTTGGGCGCAAAACGCCCGCACGAAGGCTTCGCCGATGCCGGAGGCGCCGCCGGTGATCAGCACGGTCTTGTCGATCAGGGACTGGTAGCGCACGGTGTCGAAGGGCGATGGCATGGGCGGGCCTGTCAGATGGTCGGATCGAAGAGTGGTTCGGGAAGGCCGGGCGTGTCGACAGCCATGGTGAAGACGCCGCCGGAATGGGGCAGGGCCGCAAGCTCGGCTTCGCCTCGGCCCTCGCGCGCGGTGGTCACGTAGAGCGTCTTCCGGTCGTTGCCGCCGAAGGCGACCATCGTCGGGCAGCTTGCGGGAAGCGCGTATTCGGCCATCATCTGCCCGTCCGGGGAATAGCGACGGATGCGACCGCCCTCGTAGAGCGCCGTCCAGTAGCAGCCGTCGGCATCGACTGCGGCACCGTCCGGCCGGCCGCGGTCGTCGCCCTCGGGGTCGATCCGGATGAAAACGCGCCTGTTGGTGGCCTGGCCGGTCGCTGCGTCGTAATCGTAGCGATAAACAACGAAGCGTGGTGTGTCGGAATGATAGAGCGTCTTGCCGTCAGGCGAAAAGGCGAGGCCGTTGGAGGTCATCAGCCCGCCGTCGATCACGCTGAGGCCACTTCTGTCGAAGCGGTAGAGATGGGCGTTGCCGCCAGCCTTGGGCTCGTCGATCGTGCCGAGTAGGAAGCGACCCGCCGGATCGGTTCGGCCGTCGTTGAAGCGGCTCGTCGCGTGATTTTCCGGGTTCGCTGCGAGCATCGTCTGGCGGTTGCCGGCTTTGTCGAGCAGCCAGACGCCCGACCGCAGCCCCGCGACGAAGCCGCCGGCCTTGGCGATGGCAAAGCAGCCGATCTCCTCGGGCAGGCGATAGGACGTCCGCTCGCCGCTTGTCGGATCAAAGCGATGCAGCCGCCAGTCCTTGATGTCGGCGAAATAGAGGACATTCTCGACCGGTGACCAGACCGGGCATTCGCCGAGCCGGCATCGCGCATCGAGAACGAGGTCGAAGGGCGAGACGGTCAATACACCCTCCCGATCCGAAAGGTGACCGAACCGCAAAGCGTCTCGCCGGGCGACAGGATTTTCAGCCCGTGTCCCGCGGTGCGGTCCATCCGGTTGACCGCATCGACCATGTGGGTGATCGGCTCGACGGCGAAGAACGCCTTTTCGTCGGCGCGGAATACCATGAGCTTGGAGAAGACCGGATCTGCCTCGATAACGACGCGGAGGTTCCTCGCCTCGTAGGTGATGTCGGCCGTGCCGCCCCAGCCTTCGAAGCAATGGTCGACCGCGGCGAGATCGTCGACCGCACGGCCGGACGAAGCGTCCCACTTCGGCAGAACCGGGCCGCGTTCGGTCGGCATCAGGCGTTGATCGCTGGCCCAGACGGTTTCGGCGGCAAAGCGCAACCCGGCGCCATCCCGCTCGAAATAGGGATGGAGGCCGAAACCCGCCGGCATCGGGCGCGTGTCGCGGTTGGTCAGGACGAGCGTGACGGCCAGGGCGTCCGGCGTCAGGACGAAGCGCTGTTCGGCGTCGTAGGCGAACGGCCATTCCCTTGCCCGTGCGGGTGTGTCCGGCACATGCGAAAGGTGCAACGTCGCCTCCGACGGCGCGGCCTTGGCCACGCTCCAGGCGCGCTGCCAGCCATTGCCGTGGATCGCGTGCGGACTGTCGCCGAAATTGCGCGTCAGTTCGAAATCCTCGCCGCCGAAGCCGAAGTGCGCGTCGGCAATGCGGTTGGAATAGGGGATCATCGCGAAGGCGCTGGCGCGTTGCGCCTTGCCGGCCGACAACGCGGTCGGAGGCGTTGCCCGTAGGATCGGCTCTGCCCCGCGCGAAAAACCGATGATCGCGCCGCCGAGATCGGGGGCCAGATCGACGGCCAGATCTCCGGCCTTCAGAGGGACCAGTTCCGCCATGGTCAGTAGGCGGCGGTCGGCGCGGCGACCGGTGCCTGATCCTTCAGCGTCGCCAGGAAATCGCGGGCCCGCCCGGTCATCATCGCAACGTCCGAGGCCACCGCGGCATAGGTGTAGCCGTAGCCGAGAAAGCGCTTCACCATCTCCGGATGCGGCCCGACGATGCCGATCGGCTTGCCGATCCGCCTCGCCGCCTTTGCCGCCCCTTCGATCGCGGCTTGCACCTCCGGATCGGCGATCTGTCCGATCTTGCCCATCGACGCGGCGAGATCGCCCGGCCCGACGAACAGCCCGTCGACACCGGGCACCGCCGCGATCTCCTCCAGCCGCCCGATGGCCTCCAGCGTTTCCAGCTGGACGATGACGCAGGTCTCTTCATCGGCGCGGGCGAGATAGTCGCTCGCCGCACCGAATCGTGAGGCGCGGTGGACGGCGGCAACGCCGCGCACACCCATCGGCGGATATTTGGCGAAGGCTACGGCCCGACTGGCTTCCTCGGCGGTCTGGACGAAGGGCAGCATGATCGTTTCGGCGCCGGCGTCGAGCACGCGCTTGACCAGCACCTGATCGTTCCAGGCCAGACGCACGACGGCGTTCGCCGGTGTCGTGCCCACCGCGCGCAGGATGTGGGCAAGGTCAGACACCTCGATCGGCACATGCTCCATGTCGACCACCAGGAAGTCGAAGCCGCAATGGCCCAGCGCCTCGGCGGTGGCCGGCGCGGCGGCCATCAGCCAGGTGCCGAGCGGCGCGTCGCTCCGCGCCAGGAGCCGACGCTTGAAGCCGTTCGTGATGTCGGTCATTTCGAAACTCGCTGGTCGGAATTGCTGGGCATGGAAGGGGCAGACCGCCTTGGTCAAAAGATCTGCGGCTCGGGGACGGTGCCGGGTGCGGAAAGGAAATCGAAGTCGCAGCCCTTGTCGGCCTGGGCGACATGGCGCTGGTAGAGCGCCGCGAAGGAGCGCTCGTAAAGCGGCGCTGCGGGTTGCCACGCCGCCTTGCGTCGCGCGAGTTCAGCCTCTTCGACGTCCATGTCGAGGCGGCCGTTCGCGACGTCGAGGATCACAAGGTCGCCCGTCTTCAGGAGACCCAGCGGCCCGCCGATCGCCGCCTCCGGCGCCACATGCAGGATGCAGGTGCCGTAGTGGGTGCCGCTCATCCGGCCGTCGCAGATGCGGACCATGTCGCGCACGCCCTTGGCGAGCAACTTCTTCGGGATCGGCAGATTGCCCCATTCCGGCATGCCCGGCGCGCCCACCGGCCCGGCATTGCGAAGCACCAGAACGGTGTCTTCTGTTACGTCGAGATCAGGGTCGTCGAGCTGTGCGCGCATATCGTCGGGCCCTTCGAAGACGAGGGCGGGGCCTTCGTGCTTGAGGAGCCGCTCGCTGGCGGCGGAGGATTTCATCACTGCCCCGTCCGGGGCCAGATTGCCCTTCAGGACAACGAGGGTGCGGCCTCTTTCGAGCGGGATCACCGGGTTGGCGAGCGGCCGGATCACGTCCTCGTCGAAGCACTCGGCATCTTCGATCGCCTCGCCGAGCGTGCGGCCCTCCACGGTGCGGGCGGAAAGGTCGAGATGCGGTCGCAGGCGGTCGAGAAGGGCGGCAAGCCCGCCGGCGAAATAGAAGTCCTCCATGAGGGCATTGCCCGACGGAAAGAGGTTGGCGAGCACCGGTACCCGTTTGGACACCTCCGCCATGTCGTCGAGGGTGAGGTCCAGACCGGCCCGATGCGCCATGGCGACGAGATGGATGGCCGCATTGGTGGAACCACCCAGCGCCATATAGGCTGCAACGCCGTTCATGACGCTGGCGCGGGTCATGATGTCCTTCGGCTTCAGGTCCTCCCAGACCATCTCGACGATGCGTGTGCCGCAGGCCGAGGCCATGCGGGGATGGCCGGAATCGGCGGCGGGAATCGAGGATGCTCCGGTGAAGGTGAAGCCCATGGCGTCGACGATCGACGTCATGGTCGAGGCGGTGCCCATCGTGTTGCAGGTGCCGATAGACCGGGTCATGCGGCTTTCCAGGTCGATCCAGTCGGCATCGGTGATCGTGCCGGCGCGCAGTTCGTCCCA
>JBBSUS010000042.1:0-9955 GCA_038234195.1 Hyphomicrobiales bacterium
CGACGAACACCCGTTTGGCTCCCGCCGCCAGCAATGCCAATGCCGCTCCGAGACCGATCGCACCGCCGCCGATGACGAGACAAAGCCCCGCTTTCAGCGCCTCTGGATCGTGTTGCCGTGCGAGCCGCACGGCGTGCCAGCCGCAGGCCAGAGGTTCAGCCAGGCAGGCCTTTTCGAAGGAGATGCCGTCGGGGATCGCGACGAGGTTGCTGGCCGGGATCGTCACCAACTGCGCGAAGGCCCCCGGTCGCGGCTGCATGGAAATGATCTGTCGGTCGGGGCAGAGATTGTTGCGGCCGCGCCGGCAGGCCTCGCATCGACCGCATGTGACGAGCGGATTGATCGTGACGCGCTGGCCCGTCAGTGGACCGGTTTCCACGAATCCCGCGGCCTCGTGGCCCAGGATCAGCGGTGCGGGGCGCCGCCCGTCATGACCGAGATAGGCGTGCATGTCGGAGCCGCAGATTCCGACGGCTGCCACGCGGACGCAGACGTCATCTCCAGCGGGAACTGGATCCGGCGCATCGCGGTATTCAAGGGTCTTGGGGCCGGTGTAGACGAGGGCTTTCATTTGGCGGTGAAGCCTCCATCGACGAAGAGGACCTGGCCGGTGACATAGGCCGAGGCATGGGATGCGAGGAACAGGAGCGGCCCGCGCAGATCCTCGATCTCGCCGTTGCGGCCGATGCAGGTCTGGCGAGCATTGATCTCGGCGCGCGCCCGATCGGAAAAGACCGGCCCGGTGAGCTCCGTCGGGAAGAAGCCGGGAGCCAGCGCGTTGGCGTTGATGCCGTGCGGTGACCAGGCTTCGGCCATCGCGCGGGTCAACTGCTCGACGCCGCCCTTCGACGCACCGTAGGCGATGCCGCCGGCAAAGGCCCGGCGCGACTGAAGCGATGCGAAATTGACGATCCGACCCCAGCCCTTAGCGCGCATCGCCGGGGCAAACGCCTGGGCCAGCAGGAACGGGACCGTGAGATTGAGGTGAATCGTTCGGTCCCAGCCTTGCGCGGTGACATCGCTGGCCGCTTCGCGCGTGTTGATGCCGGCGGCGTTGACGAGAATGTCGGGCGCGCCGAACGGCTCTGCCGCCGCCGCGGCGATTTCGGACAACGCGGCGCGATCGCCGAGATCGGCCGCGACCTCGGCCGTTTCGCCCGCGGTTTCGGCCCGCCAGGCCGCCAGCCGTTCGGCGCGGCGCGCGACGCCGACGACCTTGGCGCCGGCTTCGGACAGCATTGTCGCGGCCGCCTGCCCGAGGCCGCTGCTGGCGCCGGTCACGCAGGCGACGCGGCCTGTAAGGTCGAAAAGCAAAGCTGTCATTTGGGCTCTACTCGACGGCCGTCAGATCGAAATCCTCCTGCGGGAAATACTTGCGCAGGCGGATGTCGGCGGTGCGGGCATGGCCTTCCATGCCTTCGAGCCGTGAAATCCGGGCCGTCGCTTCCGCGACCGGCTTGGCGCCGGCTTCGGTTGCCCGTTGCCAGGTGACGATCTTCATGAACTTGTGAACCGACAGGCCGCCGGTGTAACGCGCGGCGCCCGAGGTCGGCAGCACGTGGTTGGTGCCGGACGCCTTGTCGCCGAATGCGACCGTGGTCTGCTCGCCGAGGAAAAGCGAGCCGTAGCACTGCAGCCTGCCAAGCCACCAGTCGAGATCCTCGGCCTGGACGCTCAGATGTTCCGGCGCGTATTCGTCGGCCACGCTCGCCATCTCCTCGCGGTCGCCGCACAGGATCACCTCGGCATAGTCGCGCCAAGCCTTGGCAGCGTTCTCGCTGTTGACGCCGGGCAGCGTGTCGATCAGCCCCGGCACCTTTGCGATAACGGCTTCGGCCAGGGCCCGGTCGTCGGTGACGAGCCAGACCGGCGAATTATAGCCATGCTCGGCCTGGCCGACGAGATCGGCTGCGACGACGTCGGCATCGGCGGAGACATCGGCGAGAATCAGGCTGTCTGTGGGACCGGCGAACATGTCGATGCCGACGCGGCCGAACAGAATGCGCTTGGCCTCGGCGACGAACTGGTTGCCGGGACCGACGAGGATGTCGGATGACGGAAGACCGAAAAGACCGAAGGCCATCGAAGCGACGCCCTGGACGCCACCCATGGCGAGGATGGCGTCTGCGCCGCAAAGGTCCGCGGTGTAGATGATTGCCGGGTTGATGCCGGTTTCCGGGCGCGGCGGTGAAGCGACCGCGATATGGCTGCAGCCGGCAACCTTTGCGGTCGTCACGGTCATGATCGCGGAGGCGACGTGGCTGTAGCGCCCGCCGGGCACGTAGCAGCCGGCCGAGCGGCACGGGATGGTCTTCTGGCCGGCGATCAGGCCGGGAACGATCTCCAGTTCGACGTCCCCGAGAGTGCTTTTCTGGGCTTCGGCGAAGCGGCGCACATTGTCGTGGGCAAAGCGGATGTCGTCCTTGAGCTTCTGTGGCAAGGTTTTCGCGGCCGCCTCGATCTCGTCCGGCGTGACGACAATGTTCCCGGTGTAGCGGTCGAACCTTTCTGCATGTCGCCTGGCTGCGTCTTCGCCGCCGGTTTCGATCTCGTCGAGAATCGCCTGCACCGTCCGGCGCGTGTCGCCGGTGTCGCTTTCGGCCGTGCGTGTGGCCTTCTTCAGGTAGGTTCGGGTCATTTGGGATGTCTCCTATCGAAGCGAGGCAGGAATCGTCGTCAGCGAGACCGCAGGGATATACGCGATCAACAGCACGACGGTGAGCATGAAGAGAACGAAGGGAATAGCGCGCCAGGCGATCTTCAGGACGGATTCGCCGGTGAGGCCGGCGGTCACGAAGAGGTTGAGGCCGAGCGGCGGGGTGATGAAGCCGACGCCGAGCGCGGTCACCATCATGATGCAGAACTGGATCTCGCTCATGCCGATCTGGTCGGCCAGCGGCTTCAGGATCGGCGCGAAGATGACGATGTTCGGTGTCGTCTCCATCACGCAGCCGGCAGCCATCAGGATGCCGATCATCAGGAGAACGAGCAGGGTCGGATCATCGGTGAGCGATGTCACCGCACCGACGAAGCCTTGCGGCACGCCCATGGTCGCAAGCGTCTGGGCCAGCGGCAGCGAAAAGGCGATGATCGGCAGGATGACGCCATTGACCTTGGCGGAACTCACCAGCATCGACGGGAAGTCGGAAAGCTTCAGTGTGCCGAGGATGAAGCCCATCAGGATCGTGATGATGACCGCCGTCGCGCCGGCTTCCGTCGGGGTCAGGCGCCCTGAGAAGATGCCGTAGAAGATCACGCCGGGGACGATGAACGCGTACCAGCCGCGCTTCAGCGAGAGCCCGACATTCGCCGCCCATTCCGAGACGCTCAAGCCCAGTCCGTTCTCGTAGGCGTAGATGCGGTTCACGACGATGTTGGTGATCAGCACCGACAGAAGGATCATGATGCCGGGGATGAGCGCCGCCTGGAACAGGGTCGAGGCCGAGATCCCGAGAACTAGGCCGATGACGATATAGGCGATCGACGGCGGGATCAGAATGCCGGTGCAGGAGCCGGCGGCGACCAGCGCGCAGGCATAGGGGCGTGGGTAGCCGGACTCCACAAGGCGTGCGATCGTCATGCGGCCTACGGCGGCCGCGCCCGCAGCATCGGACCCGGAGATGGCCGAGAACATGCCGCAGACGAGCACTGTGGCCGAGCCGAAGCCGCCCTTGGTCCAGCCTGTGAGGGCTTCGGACACGTCGAGGAACTTTCGCGACAGCCCGGTGCGCACGAGCACGTCGCCGGTCAGGATGAACAAGGGAATGGCGGTGAGTGCGAAGGCGTCGATGCCGGAAAACAGGCTTTCGCCGAGCAGCGAGAGCGGCAGCACGCCGGAAAGCCAGAGCATCGAGATCGCCGCGGCGCCAATTCCCGCCCAGACGGGAATGCCGAGTACGCAGCACGCGACGAAGATCAGTACCGGACCGTAGAAGTCCCAGCCGAGGACGACCGTCTGTTCCTGCAATTGTTGAAAGAGCATGTCAGGTCTCCTCAGTCGAACAGGCGTTCGCCTTCGTAGACCGGGGTGCCGGCCTTGAAGTCGCGTGTATCGCGCAGGATGGATTGGAGAAGCCGATAGATCATCAGCGCGAAGCCCACGGGCACCGCCATCAGGAACCACACCATGGACACGCGCAGGCCGTGGCTGACGGAGCCGAATTTCCAGGAAACGGCGACGGTCTCGAAGGACCAGTAGACGGCGAACAGGGCCACCACGAGCATGACAACGTCGCCGAGGATGTAGAGAAGCGCCTTCATCCGAGGCGACACGAGATGATAGAGGACGTCGATGCGGATGTGGGCGCGCTCTTTAACCGCCGAGGCGGCGCCGATCCAGGCGAGATAGATGAATGAGTAACGCACGATCTCCTCGCCCCAGATCGACGAATAGGCGAAGACCTCGCGCCGTATGACCTCAATGCCCATGGTCGCCACAAGCATCGTGTAGAGGACCAGCAACGCCCATCTTTCGAGATTTCGGTCGATCGCCGACCAGTCGATGCGCCTCATGGCGGAAACGCCTTTCAGCCTGGGCCTCGAAGGCCACGTTTTCGGAAAGTCGTGAAAGAGACGACGAGCCTGCGCGGTAAATCCGGGCCAGCGGCGACCGGCTGGCTTGCCACCGCCGAAAGTCCGGCAAGGGCAAGGGCCGCGAATCCGCCGACGGAACGGACGTTGCCGGCACGAGCGGCCACAACGGAGCGGAACGGCTTTGCCGCTCCGCTCGCACCATCCGCCTCAGGCGTCGTTGACGATGGACTTGCTCTGGGTTCCCGCGGCCGCCTCGAGCTTCTTGAAGAGGTCCATCGAACCAGCCAGTTCGCTCTTGTATTTGTCCCACTCGCTGCGCTGATAACCGCCGGTATCCTTCCACTCGGCCAGCTGTGTGTCATCGAGGGTGTGGAACTCGACGCCCGCCTTGCGAAGCTCCGACATGGCGAAAGCGCGCGCGGCGGGAACCTTGGCGAGGTTCTGCTGAGCGGTGATCTGCGAGGCGAAGTCGATGCCCTCTCTTACGTCCGCGGGCAGCGAATTGTACCATTCGAGATTGCAGGAATAGATCTGGCTGTCCGGAACCGCCTGTGTGAAGGTCACATGGCTGAGGATATCCTTGAAGCCGAAGACGTAGAGGGCGCCGACGGACGGGTCGAGTGCGTCTGCAACGCCCTGCTTGATCGCCGACGGGGTTTCGCCCCAGGCCACCGGTGTCGGGTTTGCACCGACCATGCGGTAGTATTGCTGCAGCATCTGCGAACCGGGGACCCGGAATTTGACGCCCTTGAGGTCTGCCGGGATCATGACCGGCCCGGCTCCGCCTTTGCGCATCGCAACGACGCGCGGATCGATGACCACGTAGAACAGTGGCTTGAAGCCGCGCTTCTCGACCTGCGGATGGACTTCGCTCGTCCAGTCCGTGGACGTAACGAGATTGACGAAGCGCTGATTGGAACCGCAGAAATAGGGCAGGTTGACCAGATCCATCGCCGGCGCGAAGGGGGCGAAATTCGAGAGCGAATGCTGCGCGGCCTGGATCGTGTTGCTTTGGACCTTCTGGACGAGGTCGCTGCCTGCTCCCAACTGTCCGGCCGGCGCAAGCTTCACATAGATCTTGCCGTCGGTGACGTTCTGGAGGTTCTCCTTGTAGTCGAGTTGCATGATCGGATAGCTGCGGTCGGCGGTCAGCGAATAGGCCGTCGCGATCGTCATGGTGTGGGCCGCGGCGGCCTCGCGCTCGTGCTCTTCCTTGGCGGTCTGCGCGACGGCCTCGTCGGACCATAGCGTTCCGGCGGCTCCGGCGACCATGGCGGCGGTGAAGGCTCCGGCTCCCGCGAGCTTGAAGAAATTGCGGCGCTCGGCGGACTTGAGATCGTCCCTACCGTTTCTTTCGGTCATGTCATCTCCTCCCAGTGATGTCGTCAGTGAAGTCGTGGTCTTGCGCTTTCAGCCGTAACGCGCGCCTCTCGATCATGAGAACGGCGGCGACGAAGAAGATGCAGGCGGCAAACAGCGCCAGCATTTCCTGTATGTCCGTGAGGAAGACCCTCGCGCCAGAAGCGCCGATCACGACGTTGGCGGCGAAGATCGCGAAACAGGCGATCGCGAGTGCGAGGCAAAGATTTTTCACGTCAGGTCTCTCCCGTCGCAATTTGTAAGCGCTTACAAACAAATTTGCAAGCGCTTACATATCGCATCCGCGGCCCATGCGTTATAGCGGTCGCGTGTCGTCGCGTGTCGTCGCGCGCCGTTCACGGCGAACGCAGGAACCTGTGCATGGATCTTCCCATCAGGCCGAAACTGGAGGATGTCGCGAAAGCCGCAAAGGTCTCGACGGCGACTGTCTCGCGATGTCTCAACGATCCCCAGAAGGTCACGACCGCAACCCGCGAACGGGTCCTCGATGCTGTCCAGCGTCTCGGCTACACGCCGAACTTTGGCGGGCGTGCACTGGCCTCGAAACGCACCAATACGATTGGCGCGGTCATCCCGACCATGGACAATGCGATCTTCGCGCGCGGCCTGCAGGCCTTTCAGGAGGCCCTGTCGGCGGCCGGCGTAACGCTGCTTGTGTCGAGTTCGGGCTATGACGCCGAACGCGAGGCCGATCAGATCAGGGCGCTCGTCGGGCGCGGCGCGGATGGCATTCTGCTTATCGGGACGGCTCGACTTCCCAGTTGCTACGAGTTTCTTCGCCGCTTCGGCACGCCCTACGTCATCGCCTGGTCGTTGGCGGAGCCGTGCGATCACGCCGTCGGATTCGACAATTTGGCTGCGGCGCGGAAAATGACGGAGCGGGTCATTGCCCTCGGTCATCGCGAGATCGCGATGATTTCTGGCATCACAGCGATGAACGATCGTGCCGCCAGCCGCGTCGAAGGTGTGCGCGCCGCGTTGGCGGCCGCCGGCATGAATGCGGCCGCTCTGCCGGTCGAAGAGGTACGGTATGCCTTCGACGAAGCCGGCGAGGCCTTCGACCGGCTGATGTCGAACCGCTTGCCGCCGACAGCGGTTATCTGCGGCAACGACGTTCTCGGCGTCGGCGCGATCGCGCGGGCCAAGGCGCGGGGACTTCAGGTTCCACGCGACGTTTCGATCACCGGCTTCGACGACATCGACATCGCGTCGATCGTCGAGCCGGCGCTCACCACCGTTCATGTTCCGCACCGGCGCATGGGCGCGGCGGCGGCCGAGCTTCTGCTTGCGATCATCGACGGCAAGCCAGTCGAACGCCATCTCGTTCTCGAGACCGAAATCATCGAGCGCGGCTCGCTTGGCGCGGCTCGCGATATCCGTTGACACCCACCGTCCGATCAGCCGGCAAGGCCGCTTTCCACCGCGACGATCGCCAAGAGCAACAGGACCAGCGTTTCAGTGACGACCATGGCGACATGACGCCAGCCCAGTTGCAGCATGTCCTTCATGTTGGTCCGCACGCCCAGCGCCGAGATCGCGATGACCAGCAACCAGCCGGAAAGGTCGACGGCGAATTTCGCAGCGATCCCCGGCAGCAGCCCCAGGCTGTTGACCGCGGTCACCACAGCGAAACCGATCACGAAGAGCGGCAGCCGGACCGATGTGGTCTCGCTGCGTTTCTGGCCGGCGAGGGCGACCACGATGATCACCAGAACCACCGGCAGCATCGTCACCCGAAGCAGCTTGATGATGGTGGCGACGTCGCCGACATCGGTCGAGATCGAATAGCCGGCCCCGACCACCTGGGCGACGTCGTGGATCGTTGCGCCGACCAGGAAGCCGCTCTGGCTGGGTGTCAGTCCGAGCAGGCCGAACAGGATCGGATATACGATCATCGCGATCGTCGACAGCGTCGTCACTGAGACGACGGTGAAAAGGAGATTGCGCTCGGTCTTTTCATTGTGAGGGATCACCGAGGCGATGGCCAGCGCCGCCGACGCGCCGCAGATCGCCACCGAACCGCCGGTCAGGAGCGAAAACCGCCATTGCTTGTCGAAGATGCGCCCGCACACGAAGCCGGTGCCGATGGTGAGCGCGATGAGCCCGATCACCGTGGCGAAGGTCGACAGGCCGAGCGAGGCGATATCGCTCGTCGTGATGCGCGCACCCAAAAGCACGATGCCGAGCCGCAAAAGGCTTTTGGACGAGAATTCCAGGCCAGGTTTGAAGCGCGGGTCGATGGCGAGAAAGTTGAACGCCATGCCGATCAGGAGCGCAAACAGCATGACCGGCGCCCCATAGTGATCGGCCACGAACCGCGCCGCCGTCGCAACGGTCAACGCCAGGAGGATGCCGGGGAAAAGCGGCCAGTAGCGGACTTTGAAGGCGGAGGCTGAAAGCGCTGACATCGGGTTGCCTGTTATGCTGGGGTGCAGGACCGGGTGTGCCCGGGCTCGGGACGGGAAAACGGCGGGCCGGCGCTCAGAAGTCGGAGCGATAGTGGAAGCTGTCGGTCAGGCAGTAGGAGATCCGATGCTCGACCGGCGTGCCGTCGAGGGCGAGCGCCAGTCGCTCCACGGCAAGGACCGGATGGCCCACGTCACAGCCCAGCTGCTTCGACACCGCCGCGTTGGCCTTGGCGGCTTTCAGCTTTTCTGCGGCCTTGCCGATGGTGATGCCGAAATGCTCCGAATAGAGCGCGTAGACGTTGTTGGGAATGTCCGCCATCTGGCCGAGGGATTCGAAGCGCAGGAAAGGAAGCGTGATCCGTTCGGATATGACGGGACTGTCGCCGAGCCGCCTGACGCGGTCGATTCGCCAGACGTCCTCGCCCTTTTGCAGGCCGAGCTGTGCGCGGTCGTTGGCGTCGGCTTTCGCTTTGGCGCGCGCCAAGACCCGGCTTTGCGGAAACAGTCGATCGCCGCCGTCGGCGACCAGCCGGAAGAATTTGAACAGGATGCGGCCTTCCTCGGGCAGCGCAACGAAGGTGCCGCGGCCCTGGCGACGGATGAGCAGCTGTTCTGCCGTCATGGCGTCGAGCGCCTTGCGTACGGTTCCCTGACTGACGCCGAGCTCACCAGCCAGCTGAAACTCGCTGGGGAGCATCATCCCGGGCGTCCATGCGCCGCTGATCAGCCGCCTGACCAGCGTGTCGCGAACCTGACCGTATAGCGGCCTGAAGGCCGGAACTTCGCTCGTCGTCTGGCTCATCCATCTCTCCTGCAACGTCGCGGCCGATCGCGCCGCAAAATGCGCAGCTTGCCGACGCGGTGCGAAATCTCGCATCTTGACAGCACAGCGAAATCGTAATTTATGTCTTATAGAAGACTAGGGGAAAACGCAAAGCCCCGGCGATCATAGCGGCGGTGGCGAGTGATCGCTCCCGCGATCGCCCCACTCGAAACCGCACCGCTGAAGACAAGCTTGAAAAGGAGCCTTCCGATGAGCCGCAATCCGCAGCTTCTGGTCCACGACCACAAGGACAATGTCGGCGTCGTCGTCGTCGAGGACCTGAAGGCCGGGACCGACATGCTCTGCGTCGTGACCCATGACAATTCGTCGTTCCAGTTGACCGCGAACGACGACGTGCCGATCGGCCACAAGGTCGCGCTGAAGGACATTTCGGCCGGCGACGTCGCAGTCAAATACGGCGAGGACATCGGGCGTTTCAAGGCCGACGTGAAGAAGGGCCGCCACGTCCACATCCACAATTTGAAGACCAATCGCTGGTGAGACTTCTGGGCCACCGGCGTCCAATTTAGCACGCCGGACCGAGCCGCCTCCGCTTCAACCGCTTCACCGAAAGAGAGCCGCCATGCCGATCAACACCAATCGCAAGTTCATGGGCTATCGCCGCGAAAACGATCGCGTCGGCGTGCGCAACCACGTCGTGATCCTGCCCGTCGACGATATTTCCAACGCCTGCTGCGAAGCCGTCGCCAACAACATCAAGGGCACGCTGGCGCTGCCGCACGCCTATGGCCGCCTGCAGTTCGGCCCCGATCTGGACCTGCATTTCCGCACCATGATCGGCATCGGCGCC
>JBBSUS010000043.1:0-9800 GCA_038234195.1 Hyphomicrobiales bacterium
GCGCTGGCGCAGGTGCGGGCCGGCAAGGCGGAGCGGCTGGAGGGCCGCTTTCCCGTCGAGATCGAACCGCTGGCGGCCGAGCTCAATGCGCTGATCGACAACAATCGCCGCATCGTCGAGCGATCGCGCACCCAGGTCGGCAATCTCGCACATTCGCTGAAGACGCCCATCGCCGTGCTGGTCAACGAGGCGGAAGCGATCGGCGGCGAGCATGGCAAGCTGATCGGCGACCAGAGCGCGAGGATGGGGGCGCAGGTGCAGCACTACCTCGACCGCGCACGGGTCGCCGCGCAGGTCGACGGCGGCGTGTTCCGCACCCCAGTCGCCCCCGCGCTCGAGCGGCTGACGCGGGTCGTCGCCAAGCTCAATCCGGAGATGACGATCGCCTTCGATCCAGCGGATGCGACGGCGCTGGTGTTTGCCGGTGAGCGCGAGGATTTCGAGGAGATCATCGGCAACCTCATGGAAAACGCGGCGAAGTGGGGACAGCATCGTGTCGCTCTGTCGACCCGGGCACTGTCGGCCGATCGCTTCGAGACGATCATCGCCGACGACGGACCCGGCCTGTCGCAGGCAGAAATCCGCGTGGCGCGCGAGCGTGGCAAGCGGCTCGACGAGGCGGTGCCCGGCAGCGGGCTCGGGCTTTCGATCGTCGCCGACATGGTGCGCGAATATCGCGGCCGTTTCGACCTTTCGCGTTCCGATCTCGGTGGGCTTAAGGCGACGGTGGTGCTGCCAAGGGCGCCGTGAGGCAGCGGGATCGCTCGGCGACGGCTGGCCTTCGCGACAGGCGTGACCGCATTTCGGCGCTGCGTCGTCAGAGAGCGCAGTCGGGCATCACGTTATGACGCAGGGCGAGCCTTGCCTGACCTTGCCGCCGTACGCTAGGAAAACGTTCGATCCCAGCCGACACGGCGTGATGCCGCAACCGGATGAACCGATGAAATCCGCCTTCAAGATCTGCGTGCCATTCCTTCTCCTGCCGTTTGCCGGTTGCCTGAGCTTCGGTTCTGGCGCTTCGGGCGGTGCGGCGCTGACGCCGACGGATACGGCGGGCATCGCTGCGCTCAACGGCGGGCTGATCGGTCAGGACAAGGCCGGCAAGACGCTTCCGTCCGACGCGCGCACGCGGGCGTTGGAAGCCGAGTTCAAGGCGCTGCAGTACGCCCCTGCCGGTTCGCCGGTCAGCTGGACGGCGGACGGCTACAAGGGCGAGGTGGTGCCGACGCAGCTCTACCGCGTGGGGTCGCAGGATTGCCGCGGCTATTCACATACCTTTGCCAAGGACGCGGCGCCCGCGGTGAAGGCGGTCGGGACGGCGTGCAAGACCGCCAACGGGCTCTGGGCGCCGGTGGCGTGATCGGTAGCCGGGATCGCGCCTTGCCGGTACCGGCGTCTGGAAGGGCCGGACGCGGGAGCCAAAGGGCTTGGCGCCCGGATCGAGCGCGGCCGGTAATGGGGCTGGCCATATGGCCTTGGAAGGTCGAGCGACGCGGCTTGCGGACGTGCGGCTTCATGACGAATTGAATGGGCGACCCGCGCCGGGTCTGCTAGGCGAGCAGGGGTAAGATGGTGCGGAGCCGGTCGACGGGGCGCCCGGCCGGACGGACAGGAAAAGACCGGCCGGCAGGACGGAAATGCGGATGGCAGGGCATCGTTGGAGGCGAGGCCCCGCGTGATCGCAGCGGACGGGACGGCGGGGCAGTGCATGTGCGCGACCCGTTCGGCGAGGGTGTAAGGGTCGCATGATCTTCTGGTTTATTGCAGCCGCCATGACGGCAATCGTGACGTTGGCCGCGCTCTGGCCGCTCTTTCGGGAACTGCCGGCGACACGCGAGACGCGCGCCGATCATGACATCGAGGTCTACAAGGCGCAGTTGCGTGAACTCGACGCCGATGTCGAGCGCGGCACCATGGCGGTGGGCGAAAGCGAAACCGCGCGGGCTGAAATCGGCCGACGCCTGTTGAAGGCTGCCGATTCGGTAAAGGCGGCACGGGGGGAGCGCGAGACCGCATGGAAGCGACCGGCGGTGCTTGCGGCGATCGGAGTGGTCGCGGTCGCCGTGCCTTTGAGTGCGGCGGCGTTCTATACGAAGGTCGGCGCCGGTGGTCTGCCGGACGAGCCGTTGGCGCCCCGCCAGGCGGCGATCGCGGCGCAGCCTGCAGAGATTGCGGCGAGCGGCTCGGGCGATCAGGCAGGGGTTGCAACGGGCGCACCGGGCGGCGAAGACATCGCCAGCCTTGTCGGCGACGCGGAAAAACGGCTCAAAGACAATCCGGGCGACGGCAAGGGCTGGGACGTGCTGGCGCCGATCTATCTGCGCATGGACCGGGCGGCCGACGCGGCGAACGCGTTCCGCAAGGCGATCGCCATTCTCGGGCCGACTGCATCGCGCGAAGGCGGCCTCGGCGAGGCGTTGACGCAGGTCGCCGACGGCGAGGTGACCGACGAGGCGAAGGCGGCCTTCGAGCGCTCGCTGAAGATCAACGCAAGCTATCTCCCTTCGCACTTCTTCCTGGCGCTCGACCGCTCGCAGGAGGGGGACAATGCCGGCGCGCAAACGGCCTGGTCGAAGCTGATCGAGATGAGCCCCGCAAACGCGCCGTGGCTGCAGATTGCCAATGCGGCGCTGGCCGATGCACGCTCCAAGCTTTCCGGCGCGCCAGGCGCGGGGGCGCCGGCGTCTGCGAGCGCAGACGGGGCCGGAGGACCTGCGGACGGTGTCGATGCGCCGCCGATGGCCAGCGCCGGCGAGCCCGGTTCGGATACGCCTTCCGACCCGAGCGCACCCAATCCAAGCGCCGAGCAGGTGGCTGCGGCCAGCCAGATGGGGGCCGGCGATCGCAACGCGATGATCGAGGGCATGGTGTCGCAGCTTGCCGCACGGCTCCAGCAATCCCCGAACGACGTGGAAGGATGGAAGCGGCTGATCCGCTCGTATAAGGTGCTTGGCAAGCCAGGCGAGGCGCAAAAGGCCTATCAGACTGCGATGTCGACTTTTCCCGCCGACAGTGCGGCGGGCCGCGAGATCGCCGCTTTCGGAGCCGAAAACGGCCTGAAGCCGGCAGAGGAGGCGAAGACCCAATGAAGCGCAAAACCAAACGCCTTGTTGCGATCGGGTCCATCCTCGTCGTCATCGGTGCCGCTGCCGGCCTGACGCTGACGGCCTTGTCGACCTCCGTCGCTTTTTTCAACTCGCCGAGCGACATCGTCGCCAACAATCCTGCGCCATCCCAGCGTATCCGCCTCGGCGGCCTCGTCGCGAAGGGCTCTGTCAAGCGCGACGGCACGACGCGCGTTTCGTTCAGCGTCACCGATACGCTGAAAAGCGTGCCGGTCACCTACACCGGCATCCTGCCAGACCTTTTTCGCGAAGGGCAGGGCGTGGTCACCGAGGGCTCGCTCGGGCCGGACCATGTGTTCGTCGCCGATACGGTGCTCGCCAAACATGACGAGAACTATATGCCGAAGGAGGTCGTGGACGACCTCAAGAAGCGTGGTCTGTGGGAGGACGGCAAGGGTATGGTGAACGGAAACGGAGCCAAGACCGTGGATGCTGGCGCCGATGCCATGCCATCCGCCACGCCGGTATCCGCACCAGCCGAAGCGTCCTCATCGAGCGGACCAGCGCTGGAGGGAAGCAAAGCGAGAACCGTCGCTTCGGCGACCGAGGGGGCTGGCTCGTGATCGTCGAGATCGGACACTATGCGCTGATTCTGGCGCTTTCGATGGCGCTGGTGCAGTCGGCGCTGCCAGTCATCGGCGCGCGCACCGGCGATCCACGGCTGATGGAGACCGGGCCGATCACAGCGACGGGCGGCTTCGTGCTGCTCGCCTTGTCCTTCGCCTCGCTGACCTATGCCCATGTGACATCGGACTTTTCGGTCCTCAACGTCTATCAGAACTCCCATTCGCAGATGCCGCTGCTCTACAAGTTCACCGGCGTGTGGGGCAATCACGAGGGCTCGATGCTCCTGTGGGTGCTGATCCTGGGATTTTTCGGCGCTCTGGTCGCGCTGTTCGGCCGCGACCTGCCGGCAAGCCTCAAGGCCACCGTCCTGTCGGTGCAGGCCTGGATCACGACGGCCTTCCTGCTCTTCATCCTCCTGACCTCCAACCCGTTCACGCGGCTGGTGCCGGCGCCGATGGAGGGCCAGGAACTCAACCCGATCCTGCAGGACATCGGCCTCGCCGTGCACCCGCCGATGCTTTATCTCGGCTATGTCGGATTCTCGATTGCCTTTTCCTTTGCTGTCGCGGCCCTGATAGACGGTCGTATCGACGCGGCCTGGGCCCGATGGGTGCGGCCGTGGACGCTGGCGGCCTGGATCTGCCTGACGCTCGGCATCGCAATGGGCTCCTACTGGGCCTATTACGAGCTTGGCTGGGGCGGCTGGTGGTTCTGGGACCCGGTCGAGAACGCCTCCTTCATGCCCTGGCTTTCGGGCACGGCGCTTCTGCATTCCGCGCTGGTGATGGAAAAGCGATCGGCGCTGAAGATCTGGACGATCCTGCTCGCCATCCTGACATTTTCGCTTTCGCTGCTCGGGACGTTCCTCGTGCGATCCGGCGTGCTCACCTCGGTGCATGCCTTCGCGACGGACCCGACGCGCGGCGTGTTCATCCTCCTGATCCTCTGCGTTTTCATCGGCGGATCGCTGGCGCTGTTCGCCGCGCGGGCCTCGTCGCTGGAAGCCGGCGGGCTGTTTGCGCCGATCAGCCGGGAAGGTGCGCTGGTCGTCAACAATCTGTTCCTGACGACGGCCGCGGCGACGGTGCTGGTCGGCACGCTCTATCCGCTGGTGCTGGAGGTCGTCGGGGGGGCGAAGATCTCGGTCGGCCCACCCTTCTTCGACCTGACATTCGGTCCGCTGATGGTACCACTGCTGTTTGCAGTCCCGTTCGGACCGCTGCTGGCCTGGAAGCGCGGCGATCTGCTGGCAGCGGCGCAAAGACTTTATTTCGCGGTCGGTGCGGCGATGGCGACGATCATCATCGTGCTTGCCTTCACTCAGGGCACACGCATCCTGGCCGCGCTGGGCTTCGGCCTCGCCGTGTGGCTCTTCGCCGGCTCGGCGACGGACCTCTACAGCCGCGCGGCGTTCGGCAAGGTCGGCCTTTCCAAGGGTTTTGCCCGTCTCAAGGGGCTGCCGCGCTCGGCTTTCGGCACCATGCTGGCGCATCTCGGCCTCGGCATCACCGTGCTCGGCATCGTGACGACATCGGCCTTCCAGACCGAGAACGTGACAACGATGTCGAAGGGACAGAGCGCCGATGCGGGCGGCTATTCGATCACCTACCAGGGCGTGCGCAAGGAAGAGGGACCGAATTACGAGCAGCAGGTCGGCGTCTTCTCGCTGCGTCGCTCCGGGCTCGACCATGGCACGATCGAGAGCGCCAAGCGCTTCTATCCGGCGCGGCAGATGCCGACCACCGAGTCCGGAATCCGCACGCGGTGGTTCTCGCAACTCTACATTTCCCTTGGCGATCCTTCGCCGGACGGACAATCGATCGTCGTGCGCATCTGGTACAAACCTTTGATCACGCTGATCTGGATCGGCGCGATCTTCATGGCAGGCGGCGGCGCTGTGTCGCTGTCGGACCGGCGTTTGCGGGTAGGTGCGCCGGCGCGTCGCAAGACCGCCCGTCCGGTCACAGCTTGAGCATGTCTTATGCGATGGGCGTGCTCGTTTCCTTGCGCCGTGGAGGCTTCGCGGTTGCGATGGCGCTGGGTTTTGCGCTCGCCGGACCCCTCGTCGGCGGCATTTCGCCGGCCTTCGCAGTCAATCTGGAAGAGGTTCTGAAGGACCCGGCGCTCGAGGCGCGGGCACGGCAGCTTTCGGCGGGCCTTCGCTGTCTCGTCTGCCAGAACCAGTCCATCGACGATTCGAACGCCGATCTCGCCAAGGATCTGCGGCTGCTGGTGCGGCAGCGGCTCGTGGCGGGTGATACCAACGAGGAGGTCATCGACTATCTCGTTTCGCGCTATGGCGAGTTCGTGCTGCTGAAGCCGCGCTTCGACGTGGCGACATTGGCGTTGTGGGGCACGCCAGTCGTCGTGTTGATCGCCGGCATCGGCTATGCGGTGTTCAGTGTGCGCAGCCGACGCGGCCGCAAGGGGCCGGCGACGCTTTCGCCCGACGAAGAAGCGGCGATCGCCAAGGTGGTCGATACGCGCGCCTGATCCGCCTCGCCCGAAGGGCTGTGGTGAGGTTGGACGACCGGCTTTGGGGCTAACGGCAGATCCATTCTGCAAGGCCGGGCAGCTTCTCCGGCAAGGCCTGACTCCTGCGCCGTCGGAGAATGCGTGAGGGCAATCTGCGAACTGTTCGATTTCGACGGCGATCTTCATGGCGAGGCAAGCATTTCGGCAGCATCACGCGGTGTTCACGTGATCGCCATTCACCTTACGAAATCGTCATACGCCAGAAAAGGTCTCGTAATAGCCGATATCCTATTCTCCAATCTAGAGAGTGGCGGGGTGTAACGCCGCACGACAGGTCTCAGCTCTACGGACGAAGGATATCCGATGCGGAATGAAGCAAACAGAAAGCTCAAGCAGGGCGGGAACAGGCGCGGTGGCCTGATCGCAGGAACCCTGGCGGCGGGCGTTGCGGCGCTGGCGCTGACAGGTGGCGCGATGCAGAGCGCGACCCCGGCCTTCGCCGAGCCTGTCACGGTTAATCCCCCGGTCCAGAACTTCGGTTTTGCCGACGTCGTTGAAAAGGTTTCGCCGGCCGTCGTGTCGGTCCGCGTCACGCAGGATGTCGCGGCGGTTTCCGACGAAAGCTCCGAAGGGCCCAGCCCGTTCGAGTCGCTGCCCGACGACCATCCGCTGAAGCGCTTCTTCGGCGATCGTGCCCCGGGCGGTCCTGGCGGCGAAAGCCCGCTGCGGCCGCGCCGCAACCAGCCGCGCACGGTGATGGGCCAGGGTTCCGGCTTCTTCATCTCCGACGATGGCTTTGTCGTCACGAACAATCATGTGGTCGAGGGCGGGTCGAAATACGTCGTCGTCATGGATGACGGCAAGGAATACACGGCCAAGCTGATCGGCACCGACAAGCGCACCGATCTGGCGCTCCTCAAGGTCGACGCCGACAACACCAAGTTCACCTATGTCGCCTTCGGCGACGACGATGCGGTCCGCGTCGGCGAATGGGTGGTCGCGGTCGGCAATCCGTTCGGCCTCGGCGGTTCGGTGACGGCGGGCATCGTCTCGGCACGTGGCCGCGACATCGGCGCGGGCCCGTACGACGACTTCCTGCAGATCGACGCGGCGGTGAATCGCGGCAATTCCGGCGGCCCGGCCTTCGATCTCAACGGCAAGGTCATCGGCGTCAATACGGCGATCTTCTCGCCGTCGGGCGGCAATGTCGGTATCGCCTTCGCCATTCCCGCCTCTGTCGCCAAGAACGTCATCCAGTCGCTCCGCGACAGTGGTACGGTTCAGCGCGGCTGGCTGGGCGTGCAGATTTCGCAGGTCACCGACGATATCGCCTCAGCCGTTGGTCTGACCGGGGACAAGGGAGCGATAGTCACGCTTCCCGACAGCGAGACTCCCGCCACCAAGGCCGGCATCCAGTCTGGCGATGTGATCACCGCGGTAAACGGCGAGACCGTCGACGGCCCACGCGAACTCGCCCGCAAGGTCGCCTCTTTCGCACCCGGCAAGACCATCGATGTCACGGTATGGCGCGACAATGCCGCCAAGCAGATTACGGTCAAGCTCGGCAATATCTCGACGTTGGATGAAGCGTCCTCGGGCCAGGATTCGTCGTCCTCGTTGAAACCCTCGATCGATCCTTCGGCCCTATCGGGCTACGGCCTGACGTTGACGCCTTCGGAAGACGGCAGCGGCGTGGTCGTGACCGACGTCGCCCCTGACTCCTCGGCCTCCGACAAGGGCGTCCAGGCCGGCGACACGATCGTCGCGGTCAACGGCAAGTCGGTCACCACCCAGGCGGATGTCAAGTCGGCGATCGACGAGGCGTCCAAGAGCGGCCGCAAGGCGGCGCTCTTCCAGTTGAAGAACGGCGACCAGAACCGCTTCGTGGCTCTGCCAATCGCCAAAAGCTGATCGGTTCGCCGATCGACGGGCGGCTGCCTTGTGGTCGCCGCCCGTCATGTTGGACTGTCTCGACAGGTCGTAGCGTCTTGCGGGTCTTGTGGCCCCACTCGGGTTCCAACGGGACCTCGGTCGACGCTCCCCTGCCGGCTCCGCGACAACCTCACGTCGCGCCGGCTTTTCGTTCGCCCCGGCTTTTCCTTTCGCGAACGACCGACCCCATGTTAAGCAGAAGGACAGCGGCAATGTCGTCCTCACCGGCCCCAGCAAGTTTTCCGGAGTCCATGCGAATCCTGATCATCGAAGACGACCGCGAAGCGGCCGCCTACCTCGTCAAAGCGTTGCGCGAGGCCGGCCACGTGGCCGAGCACGCGCCCAATGGCGAGGACGGATTCCACATGGCGACCTCGCGAAGCTACGACGTGATGGTCGTCGACAGGATGCTGCCGCAGCGCGACGGCCTGTCGGTGATTTCGGGACTTCGTGAGACCGGCAATACGACGCCGGCGCTGATCCTGTCGGCACTTGGTCAGGTCGACGACCGCGTCACCGGCCTGCGCGCCGGCGGCGACGACTATCTGTCCAAGCCCTTCGCCTTTTCCGAACTGCTCGCGCGCATCGAGGTGCTCGGCCGGCGCCGCGCCACCAAGGACATCGAGACCTCGTACCGCGTCGGCGATCTCGAACTCGACCGGCTCTCCCACGAGGTCAAGCGCGGCGGCAAGCCCGTCGTGCTGCAGCCGCGCGAGTTCCGGCTGCTCGAATATCTGATGAAGAATGCCAATCAGGTCGTGACCCGAACCATGCTCCTGGAGAACGTCTGGGACTATCATTTTGACCCGCAGACAAACGTCATCGATGTGCACATCTCGCGGCTGCGGTCGAAGATCGAGCGCGATTTCGGTTCGGCGCTGCTGCATACGGTCCGCGGCTCGGGCTACATCATGCGCGCCGAAGCGTAAGAAATTTCAGTATTTCGAGGACTGAAGAAGAGCGGATCAGATTGACGGCTGCGAGGAGCGCGACATCAAACTGCAGCGTGATCGCGTGAAAGGCGGTCGCGACAAGGACAGGCTGCCGGTGCAACGCCTCAAGGCGATGATGCGGATGACCGCGGTCCGGTTGTCGGCGGCCTATTTTCTGCTGTTTTCGATTGCCGCAGTGATTCTCGTCTTCTACGTGACGGCGACGGCCTCCAGCATTCTTCAGAACCAAAGCAAGACCGCGATCGGCGAGGAAATCACCGAACTGGCGCAGATCTACGATTCCACCGGGATCGCCGGTCTGGTTCGGACGCTCGACCGGCGGGCAAGGCAGCCCGGCGCCTCGCTCTACCTCGTCACCGACGCGACAGGCCGGATCATCGCCGGTAACGTCGAGAGCCTGCAGGCGGGCATTCTCGACCAGACCGGCTTTACCGAACACGCCTTCGCCTACGAGCGCTTCGCGGAGAGTCCCGACGATCGCTACCATATCGCCGTCGCGCAGGTGTTCAGCCTGCCCAACGGCATGCGGATCCTGGTCGGCCGGGATCAGACCGAGCAGGAGCGATTCCGCCAGGTTGTACGCTCGGCGCTGATCCTGGCCCTGGCGCTGATGGGGGCAGCGGCTCTGTTCGTCTGGTTCCTCGTCGGTCGGCAGGCGCTGCAGCGGCTCGACCGCATGTCGGCGTCGAGCGCGCGCATCCTGGCCGGGGACCTGACGGAGCGCCTGCCGGTCACCGGGGCCGGCGAC
>JBBSUS010000044.1:0-9731 GCA_038234195.1 Hyphomicrobiales bacterium
TCGACGTCGTAGCCCTTGCCGCGCAAGGCTTTCTTCAACTGCTCGGGAAACGATTCGCCGGGCCCGACCCCGTAACCCGCCGACAGGCTGTCGCCGAAGGCCACGACCTCGAGCGGCGTCTTGCCCGACGGGATGCCGGCACCCTCAGCGTTCGCGACGAGCGGTGCCAGCAGCCATGACAACATCGTCAGTGCGGCAAGGATCGGTTGGAAGCGTTGCATTGCACACCCATATAGCGCTGGCCCTTGTCGGGCGCGTTCCACGAGCCTTGCATATAGGAGCCGGCGGTCTTGGCAGAACCAGCAATCCGGTTGCGACACGTTCATTTGACCCTCGGTCGTGGCCACAGCGCCGTGCATGTCTTGAAGTGCCTGGACCTCGACGTCGCGCGCGGTGAATCAGTCGGAATTGTCGGGCCGTCCGGCTCCGGCAAGTCGACGCTTCTGATGGTGCTCGCCGGCCTCGAGCGCGCCGACGAGGGCGTGGTCGAGATCGCCGGCCAGGAATTGTCGGGTCTGACCGAGGACCAGCTCGCGACGTTCCGCGGCCAGAACATCGGCATCGTCTTCCAGTCCTTCCACCTGATTCCGAACATGACGGCGCTGGAAAACGTCGCGGTGCCACTGGAACTCGCCGGTCACGCCGACGCCTTCGAGCGGGCGCGACGCGAACTCTCCAATGTCGGGCTTGCAGATCGCGTGACGCATTATCCCGGCGAACTATCCGGCGGCGAACAGCAGCGCGTTGCGCTGGCTCGAGCCTTGGCGCCGGAGCCGGCGATCCTGATCGCCGACGAGCCAACCGGCAATCTCGATCAGGAGACCGGGCGGCAGGTCGCCGACCTGCTCTTTGCGGAATGCGCCCGTCGGCAGATGACGTTGTTGCTGGTTACCCATGACGCGGGGCTTGCCCACCGTTGCGGTCGCGAGGTCGCGGTACGCTCCGGCAACATTCTGGGCGGGTCCGAAGCCTCCGTATCCGAAGTCGGCCCGGTTTCGATGAAGGCGGAATTGGCCGAGGCTCGTCCGTGAGCGTGCTCGAAGCGGCTGCTCCGACCGCGTCGGCCCGTGAATCCGATCTGTCGAAGGGCCGTGGCAATCTGAGGCTGGCCTGGCGCTTTGCCTTGCGTGAAATGCGCGGCGGCCTGTCGGGCTTCTACATCTTCCTCGCCTGCATCACTCTGGGCGTCGCCGCTATCGGTGCCGTCAACTCTGTCGCTTCGATGATGACTCAAGGGATTGCCGAGCAGGGGCGGGTGATCCTCGGCGGCGACTTGCGATTTTCGCTGGTGCAGCGCCAGCCTACGCCCGACGAGCAGGCTTATATCGACGATCTCGGCAAGACGTCGCAGACCGCGTCACTGCGTTCGATGGTGCGCCTGACCGATGGCAGCGATCAGTCGCTGGCCGAAGTGAAGGCGGTTGACGGCGCCTATCCGCTCTACGGCAGCGTCGCAACGACGCCGTTTGAGCCGCTTCCCTCGCTGCTTGCCGAAACGAATGGCACCTTCGGCGCTGTCGCGGCGCGCGAACTCTACGAGCGTCTGAACGTCAAGCTGGGCCAGACCGTGCGCCTCGGCAACATCGATCTGCAGTTGCGCGGAATTCTCGATCGCGAGCCGGACGTACTGTCGGATGGCTTCAACTTCGCGCCGCGGCTGATGATCTCCAACGCGGCGCTGGCCGCCACCGGTCTCGTTCAGCCCGGCAGTCTGGTGGGCTACGACACCAAGGTGCGGCTCGCCGACAGTTCGCAGACGAAAGCCATTGGCGAAGCGGCGATCGGAAAGCTCGCCGACACTGGAATTCAGATCCGCACCTCGGCTGAGGCAGCGCCCTCCCTGCAGCGCAACATCGAGCGGTTTTCGCAGTTCCTGACGCTGGTCGGACTGACGGCGCTGATCGTCGGTGGCGTCGGCGTCGCCAATGCGGTCAACGCCTATCTCGATTCCAAGCGCGCGGTCATCGCGACGTTCAAGTCGCTGGGCGCCGGTGGCGGCTTCGTCGTGTCGATCTACCTGATCCAGATCATGTTGCTCGCCGCCCTCGGTATCGGTCTCGGGTTGATCCTCGCCGCTATCGCGCCCTTCGTGACAGCGCAATTCCTGCAAAGCGTCATCCCGATCGCGGCCGATGCCTCGGTCTATCCGTTGTCACTGCTGATTGCCGCCATCTTCGGCGCGCTGACGGCGCTGACCTTCGCGATCCTGCCGCTTGGGCGTACCCGCGACGTTGCCGCGACCGCGTTGTTCCGCGACGCCGGCTCGACTGCCACGGCGAAGATGCGCTGGGCCTATCTCGGTGCAGCACTGGGGCTGGCGCTGCTGATCGCGATCCTTGCCCTGGTCATGGCCGGTGACAAGCGCGTGGCGCTGACCTTCCTAGCCGGCACCGCCGTGGCCTTCCTGATTCTGCGGGGGGTCGCGTTCGTCATTCAGTGGCTTGCCCGCCGGGCGCCGCGGGTGAAATCGACACCGCTGCGGCTGGCCATCGGCAACATCCATCGGCCGGGAGCGCTGACGGGGTCCGTCGTCCTGTCGCTCGGTCTCGGCCTGACGCTGCTCGTGACGCTCGCCACCATCGATTTCGATCTGCGCCAGGAGATCGGGGCGGGGCTCGCCACCCGCGCGCCGAACTTCTTCTTCGTCGACATCCAGAACGGCGAGGTCGACGGCTTTCGCAAGGAGATCGATACGCTGGCGCCGAACGCCACGCTGAACGCCGTGCCCATGCTGCGGGGGCGCATCATCAACCTGGCCGGGCAGGACGTGGCGACGATGGACAAGCCCGAAAAAGGCGGCTGGGTTCTACGCGGTGACCGGGGCATCACCTATTCCGCGACGTTGCCCGAGAATTCCTCGCTGGCCGAGGGGAAATGGTGGTCCGCCGACTACAGCGGTGAGCCTTTGGTTTCCTTCGCCGCAGAAGAGGGCAAGGAGCTTGGGCTCAAGATCGGCGATACGATCACCGTCAATGTCCTCGGCCGGAATATCACCGCCAAGATCGCCAATTTCCGCACCATCGAGTGGGAGAATTTGTCGATCAACTTCATCATGGTGTTCTCGCCCAACACCTTCGCCGGTGCGCCCCATGCCTGGCTCGCGACCCTGTCGATGCCGGCGCCGAAATCGCCCGATGCCGGTAATGCGGCCGAAAAGCGCGTCATCAACGGCATCACCAACGCTTTTCCGGCGGTGACGACTGTGCGCGTCAAGGAAGCTCTCGACGCCGTTAACGGCCTGATTGCCCAGCTTGCGCTGGCGATCAGGGTGGCGGCAGGCGTCGCGCTCGTCGCTTCGGTGCTGGTGCTGGCGGGTGCGCTGGCGGCCGGCAATCGCGGCCGGGTGCACGATGCCGTGGTGCTGAAGACGCTCGGCGCCACGCGCATGGTGCTGATCCGGGCGTTCACGATCGAATACCTGCTGCTCGGCCTTGCCACCGGAATCTTCGCGATCGGGGCCGGCGCGCTGGCTGCGTGGTTCGTCGTCGACACGATCATGAAACTGCCGTTCGTCTTCGACTGGACGGTGGCGCTGACAACGCTGGTGGCATCCCTGATCCTCACCGTCGGCATAGGCCTGGCCGGCACCTGGCGTATTCTCGGCCAGAAGGCTGCACCGGTGCTGCGCACGTTGTAGTAGAGAGCGCAGCGAACATGCGGGTGTTGAGGCATGAGTGATCAGATCAAAGTCGCCGTCGTTCACCGCCGTCTCAATATTCCGTAAGGTCTGCGAAGGATTTGCCGGTAATTTCTCCATCGACGCGTTCGATAACGCAGAATTAATCCCGTTCACGCAGCAATTCGGCTCGGGCGACCGACCAAGCCTTGTGCGAAAGGCCCGGCAGCCGCATATTGGTTCACAGGAACGCTGGGCGCCCCGCCAGCGGCGCCTCCTCCACGCTCTCACAAGGGGCGTCGCCGAGGACACCGGACGGGACACGCAGAAAGGAACACATTCTATGGCTGACTATCGGAACTCCGGCGCACGCACCGTGCCCGCGGCCGGTACGCGAGCGGACATCGATCAGGGTCTCCGCTCCTACATGATCAAGGTCTACAATCTGATGGCGGGCGGCCTCGCGCTGACCGGTATCGCGGCTTACGTGCTCTTCGCGTTCGCGACCACGAGCGATCCTTCGCAGTCCGTCGGCCAGATCGGTGGTGTCTATCTGACGCAGCTCGGTGGCGTGATCTACACTTCTCCGCTGCGCTGGGTGCTGATGCTCGCTCCGCTGGCAATGGTCTTCTTCCTGTCCTTCCGCATCCAGAAGATGAGCGTTGCGGCGGCACAGACGACCTTCTGGGCCTATGCCGGTATGGTCGGACTGTCGCTGTCGACGATCTTCCTCGTCTACACCCAGGAATCGATCACCCAGGTGTTCTTCATCACGGCCGCCGCCTTCGGCGCGCTGTCGCTCTGGGGCTACACCACCAAGCGCGATATTTCGGGCTGGGGTTCGTTCCTGTTCATGGGCGTGATCGGCATCGTCATCGCGATGGTGGTGAACATTTTCCTCGCCTCGCCGGCACTGACCTTCGCCATCTCCTGCATCGGCGTTCTGGTCTTCGCGGGTCTCACCGCATACGACACCCAGCAGATCAAGGAAATGTACTACGAGGGCGACGGCTCGGCCGTCATGGGCCGCAAGGCCGTCATGGGCGCGCTGCGCCTCTACCTCGACTTCCTCAACATGTTCCTGTTCATGCTGCAGCTCTTCGGCAACCGCAACTGAGCTGGCGACCAGTCAGGATCGACGATCGAAGGGCGGCTCTCGAGCCGCCCTTTTCTTTTGGGTCATGCGCTGCAAGATGGGTGTCGTGGCAAACGGCTCGCGAGCCAGCCCGACCCATCGATATCCCGCATGCCGAAGGCTCGACGTCATGACCGCCCATACACTTCGCCCCGCAAGCTTGGACGACATCGCCGCGATCACCGCCATCTATGAATACGAGGTGTTGAACGCGACGGCGACCTACGAGTTGACGCCGCCGGACCGGAACGAGATGAGCCGGCGCTTCTCAGCGATGTTCGCTGCGGGCTATCCGACGCTGGTCGCGGAGAACCGCCACGGCGTCGTGGAGGGTTATGCCTATGCCAACGCGTTCCGCGCACGACCGGCATATCGCTGGACGGTGGAGGATTCGATCTACCTGTCGCCGGACGCGCGGGGGCAGGGTCTTGGCCGGGCGTTGCTGACCCGTCTCGTCGACGATTCCCACGATCTCGGGTTCCGGCAGATGATTGCGGTGATCGGCGGCGCCGACAACCACGGATCGATCAAGGTCCACGAGCGCGCGGGATTCCGCATGATCGGTACCTTCGAAGCCTCCGGCTTCAAGTTCGGCCGCTGGGTCGACACGGTGTTGATGCAGATGGCGCTGGGCGAGGGCGGCAGGACGCCGCCCGACGAAATGGTGTTTCCCGGAACGCTGACGTGACGCCGAGCCGATGTCCGCATCGAGAACGGGCGCTCAGTCCTTGTCAGCCTGTTTCAGCGCCTTGTCGAAGACGGTCAGTACCTGTCCCAGATCGTGGCCGCGTTTCATGACGAGGCCGCCGGCGGCAACGACCTGGTAGGCGCCCTGCTTGCGGGCGAGCTTGGGCGTCTTCTCGACGCGGTAGAGAGGCATTTCGCTGGTGCGACGAAAGATCGAGAACACCGCCTTGTCCTTCAAGGTGTCGATTGCGTAGTCGCGCCATTCGCCGGCAGCGACCATGCGGCCATAGACCTTGAGGATGTCGGAGAGTTCGCGGCGGTCGAACGAGACGATCGGCAGGCTTTTCGCGCGCTGATCGGGGAAGGCCACGAGATTGCTCGAAAGCTGCGTGGCGGATGCGAAATCGTCCAAGAGCGACCTCATGCAGTGGCGAGATATCGGCGCTTGGCCTCCGCGCGATCCGTCTGCGCGTCTCGCGTCCTTCGTTCCAGCCGGCGGGTCTGACACCTGCCGGCCCTCAGCGAATCGGCGTTCAGCCCAATCCGCGCTTTCCGTCTGCCGCGCGCCGCCGATCTGGTTGATGCTGCGTCATCCGGTCGTCATCGTGACACGGAAACTGGTCCCGGGCAAAAGCCGATTCAAGGGTCGCCCGGCCAGGCATCTCGGGTGGTGTTTCGCAAAAGGCCCAGGAATCCTGTTGAAGCTCCGCCATGGGACCGGAGAAACCCGCGGTTCGTCCTTTCGCCTCAGTTCTTCGACACCCAGCCGATGAAGGGCAGGCGTGCGGCGGCAAGAATCGGCCCGGGTGCACCATCGGCCTTGACCGCCTGCAGGAACGCCGCGCAGCCGCCGCCGGCCGCGGCATTCTTGCTGAGCATCGCCGCGGGCATGTCGATCTCCAGCGGTTTGCCGGACCACATGCCCAGCACACGCCAGCTCAACACCGGGTGGGTGTTGACGAGGTCGTGGCCACTGTTGGCACCGCTGTCGATGGCGGTGGTCTTCTCGTTGCCATAGATGACGAAAACCAGCACCGGCATGCGCGATCCGGGCGGGAGATGCTCGGCGTCGGCGACAATGTGCATGCGGTTGCCCTCCATTCGCATCTGGACGGTGGCGCCGGATCCGTTCAGCGGCAGATCGTGGGTGTCGATCAGCTTCTCGATGGCCTTCTCGCGCGAGCCGACGGTCTGCACGCTGCCGTTGATGACGAGTTGGGGCGTGTAGACCATCGTCGTGTCGAAGGCCTTCGCGTAATCGCGCTGACGCTCGGTGTTTTCGGGCGAGGCGAAGGTGTCGCGCCAGCCGATATAGTCCCAATAATCCACGTGATAGGCGAGCGCCAACACGTCCGAGCGGCGCGAAAGCTTGGTCAGAATCGCGTCGGCCGGCGGGCAGGAGACGCAGCCCTGGCTGGTGAAGAGCTCCAGGACATGGTTGATCGGCTCGGCATCTGGCGCGGCGTCGTCGCTGGCCGCCGATGACGGTGTCGGCCTTGCTGCTAAATCCTGCGCGAGAGCCGCGCCGCTTCCCAGTGCTCCAGCGACGACGCCGAGACAGAGCACGGCGACGGCAAGGGCACGGGCAAGCGGGAGGGGTGCTGTCACGAAGTGTGATCCTCGGCATTGATGGTCGTTGGCGGACGGAGCCCCGACGATTCGATAAGCGACGAAATTTGGGGGCCCTGCGACGGGTTGCCGCATCCGAACACTGGAGCGAAACTAGGCGTTCGAGCGAACACCGGCCATTCAATTGGCAGTGACAGGTCAATGTGGTTGGCAAATGGCGAACGCCGCCGGGCGGAACCTGGCGGCGTTCATGGCTTTTTCGATGTCGACTGCTGAGCGATCAGGCGGCCAGGCGACGCAGCACGTAATGGAGAATGCCACCGTTGCGGTAATATTCCATTTCTTCGGCGGTATCGATCCGAAGGCGGATCTTGACGGACTTCTCGGTGCCGTCGGCCGATCTGATCGTCGCCTCCATCACCTCGCGAGGCTTCATTTCGGTGAGGCCGGCGATCGAGACCTGTTCGTCGCCCTTCAGGCCCAGCGTCTCCCAGGAAGTGCCTTCCTCGGCGAAGACGAAGGGCGCAACGCCCATGCCGACCAGATTGGAGCGATGGATGCGCTCGAAGCTCTCGGCGATGACCGCGCGCACGCCGAGCAGGATGGTGCCCTTGGCTGCCCAGTCACGCGACGAGCCGGTGCCGTATTCCTTGCCGGCGAAGACGACGAGCGGCACACCCTCGTCCTTGTACTTCATCGCCGCGTCGTAGATCGGCAGCACTTCTCCCGAGGGGAAATGCTTGGTCATCCCGCCTTCGATGCCGTCGAGCATCTGGTTCTTGATGCGGATGTTCGCGAAGGTGCCGCGCATCATCACCTGATGGTTGCCGCGACGGGCGCCGTAGGAGTTGAAGTCGACCGGCCGCACCTGGTGGCTGACGAGATAGTCGCCGGCAGGGCCGTCCTTCTTGATGGAACCGGCCGGAGAGATGTGGTCGGTGGTGATCGAATCGAGGAACAGGCTCAGGATGCGCGCGTCCTTGATGTTCGTGATCGGCTCCGGCTCCTGGGTCATTCCCTCGAAATAGGGCGGGTTCTGGACGTAGGTCGAGCGATCGTCCCAATCGTAGGTGAGGCCGCCCGAGACGTCGATCTTCTGCCAGTGCTCGTCACCCTTGAAGACGTCGGCGTAGCGGGTTTCGAACATCTCGCGGGTCACCGTCTTGCGGACGATGTCGGCGATCTCCTGGGTGGTCGGCCAGATATCCTTCAGGAAGACGTCGTTGCCCTCCTTGTCCTTGCCGAGCGGTTCCGTGGTGATGTCGACGAACATCGAACCGGCGATCGCATAGGCGACGACCAGCGGCGGCGAAGCGAGGTAGTTGGCCCGCACGTCCGGGTTCACGCGACCTTCGAAGTTGCGGTTGCCCGACAGCACCGAGCAGGCGACGAGGTCGTTCTGGTTGATCGCCTCCGAGATCGCTTCCGGCAACGGGCCGGAATTGCCGATGCAGGTCGTGCAGCCATAGCCCACGAGGTTGAAGCCCATCGCATCCAGATCCTTCTGGAGGTCGGCTTTTTCGAGGTACTCGGTAACGACCTGGGAGCCCGGGGCCAGCGAGGTCTTGACCCAGGGCTTTACGGTCAGGCCCTTCGCGTGTGCCTTGCGCGCAACGAGACCGGCGGCGACGAGGACATTGGGGTTCGACGTGTTGGTGCAGGAGGTGATCGCGGCGATGACGACGTCGCCGTCGGCGAGGCCGTGGTCGGCGCCCACAACGTCGTGGCGCACGGTCTCGGGTGTCTCGTTGGGTGGCACCGCACCCTCATCCATGTAGCGCGAATCGCCGGTCGATTCGGGCTCCTCGCTTTGCTTGCGGCCGCCCTTGATCTCGGTAAGCGCGGTGGCGAAGGCGGAGGCGGCATCGGTCAGCGCAACGCGGTCCTGCGGGCGCTTCGGGCCCGCCAGCGAGGGGACGACTGTCGACAGGTCGAGGCCGAGCGTGTCGGTGAAGACCGGATCGGGCGTCGCGTCTTCGCGGAACATGCCCTGCGCCTTGGCATAGGCATCGACGAGGGCGATGCGATCCTTCTGGCGCCCGGTGGCTTCCAGATAGGCCAGAGTGTCCTTGTCGATCGGGAAGAAGCCGCAGGTGGCACCGTATTCGGGCGCCATGTTGCCGATGGTGGCCTGATCTTCAAGCGTGAGGTTTGACAGCCCAGGTCCGTAGAACTCGACGAACTTGCCGACGACGCCTTTGGCGCGGAGCATCTGGGTGACCGTCAGGACGAGATCGGTCGCCGTGGTGCCCTCGGGCAGCTTTCCGTCGAAGCGGAAGCCGATGACCTCGGGAATGGTCATCGAGATCGGCTGGCCCAGCATCGCCGCCTCTGCCTCGATGCCGCCGACGCCCCAGCCGAGCACCGACAGGCCGTTGACCATGGTGGTGTGTGAATCGGTGCCCACCAGTGTGTCGGGATAGGCGATGGTCTGGCCGTTCTCTTCCTTGGTCCAGACGGTCTGCGCGAGATATTCCAGATTCACCTGGTGGCAAATCCCGGTGCCGGGGGGCACGACGCGGAAGTTCTGGAAGGCTTCCGAGCCCCAACGCAGAAAGGTGTAGCGCTCGCCATTGCGGCCGTATTCGGCTTCGACGTTCTTCTCGAACGAATCCTTGTGTCCGAAAAAGTCGACCATCACGGAGTGATCGATCACGAGGTCGACCGGCACCAGCGGGTTGATCTTCCGCGGGTCGGCACCGAGCTGCTCGGTCGCGTCGCGCA
>JBBSUS010000045.1:0-9721 GCA_038234195.1 Hyphomicrobiales bacterium
ACCGGCTCGGATCCCCGCCCTTTTCACACGACGCTGCTTGGCGCGGTGAAAGCAACCACGACGTGAGAGGATACCCGTGACTGTTAAGCTGCCCACCTCGATCGACGAGACGCATGCCCTGCTCGACGGCCAGAACTACGTCGCGGACCGGTCGCTCGCGACCGTGCTCTATCTTTCCCTGAAGATGGGGCGCCCGCTCTTTCTCGAAGGCGAAGCTGGCGTCGGAAAGACGGAGATTGCGAAGGTGCTGGCGGCAGCGCTGGACCGCCCGCTGATCCGGCTGCAGTGCTACGAAGGCCTCGACGTCTCGACTGCGCTCTACGAGTGGAACTATGCCGCGCAGATGATCGAGATTCGGATGCGCGAGGCCTCCGGCGATACTTCGCGCGACGCCATGCGCTCTGATATCTTCTCCGAGCGTTTCCTGATCCGAAGACCGATCCTGCAGGCGCTCGAGGGCGAACCCGGACGCGCGCCGGTTCTGCTCATCGACGAACTCGATCGCACCGACGAGGCCTTCGAGGCCTTCCTCCTCGAAATCCTGTCAGACAATCAGGTCACGATTCCCGAACTTGGAACGATCAAGGCCGCCGAGCCTCCGATCGTGATCATCACCACCAACCGCACTCGCGAAATCCACGATGCGCTGAAACGGCGCTGCCTCTATCATTGGGTCGACTATCCCGCCTCCGATCGCGAGTTGCAGATCGTCCAGCGCAAGGCGCCGCACGCCAATGCCGCGCTCTCGGCCGAGTTGGTCGCCTTCGTCCAGAAGCTGCGCAAGATCGATCTTTTCAAGGCGCCGGGTGTTGCCGAGACGATCGACTGGGCGAATGCGCTCACCGAACTCGACGCGGTGGCGCTCGACCCCGCCCATGTCTCCGACACGCTCGGCGTGATCCTGAAATACCAGGACGACATCCAGCGCATGGACAGAGGTGAAAGCCGCGAGATTCTCGCCGAGGTCAAGCGCGACCTCGCCCGAGCGTCCTGATGGTCGATGACCGCGTCGCCGAGCCGGAAGCGACAGGCGAGCCCGGGGCGTTCCGCGTCAATCCGGACGGCAAGCTCGCCGACAACATCGCCTGGTTCGCCAGGGCGTTGCGCAAGGCGGGTCTGAAGCTCGGACCGGCTGCGACGCTTGATGCCATTGCCGCTGTCGAGGCAGCGGGGCTAACGACCCGCGACGACTTCTTCTGGACGCTGCACGCGGTTCTGGTCTCGCGGCGCGAGGACGATGCGGTCTTCGACGAGGCCTTCCGGCTGTTCTGGCGCTCGCGCGAACTGGTCGAGAAGATGATCGCCATGTTTTCGCCGAAGGCGCCGCCACGCCAATCCAAGCCCGAGAACAAGCGCGCCGGGCAGGACCGGGCCGCCGACGCGCTGTTCGAGGGGCAGGAGGAGCGAGCGACACGCCAGGACAAACCGGAGATCGAGATCGACGCGAGCCTGACGGTGTCTGGAAACGAGGTCCTGCGGCAAAAGGATTTCGCGCAGATGTCGGCCCGCGAGATCGAGGACGCCAAGCGTTCCATCGCCGCGCTGACCCTGCCCTCCGACTGGATCGCGACACGGCGCTTCAGGCCCGATCCGCGCGGAGAGCGCATCGACCCGCGGGCGATGATGCGCGCCTCCATGCGAACCGGAGGCGACCTCGTCCTGCCGAAATTCCGCTCGCGTCGCGAGATTCATCCGCCGCTGGTGGTGCTCGCCGACATTTCAGGCTCGATGAGCCAGTATACCCGCGTCTTCCTGCATTTCCTGCATGCGCTCACCGAAAAGCGCCGGTCGGTGCACACTTTTCTTTTCGGCACGCGTCTCACCAACGTCACCCGCCAGATGCGCCACAAGGACCCCGACGATGCGCTGGCCGATTGCGCCGGTGCGGTGAAGGACTGGTCCGGTGGCACGCGCATCGGCGAGGCGCTGACGATCTTCAACCGCGACTGGTCGCGCCGCGTCCTGACCCAAGGCGCCGTCGTCATTTTGATCACCGACGGACTGGAGCGCGATTCGGTCGACGACCTCTCCCGGCAGATGGAGCGGCTGCACAAATCCTGCCGCCGGCTGATCTGGTTGAATCCGCTTTTGCGCTTCGACGGGTTTTCCGCCCGTGCCAAGGGCGTGCGGGCCATGCTGCCGCATGTCGACGAGTTCCGTTCGGTTCATTCGCTTGAAGCCATGTCGGCGCTCTGCGAAGCGCTGTCCGGAAAGGCCGGACGCGACACCGACCCGAGAAATTGGATGGCGGAAGCCGAACGCGCCGTCGCGGCTTGAGAGCCGCCCGGGTGCGATCCAGATAAGGGTGACAAGCGCTCGCACTGTCGCTTCAGTGCCGAGCGCATAAGGAGGTCCATATGAGCGATGCAATCCAGGACTTCGACGTGTTGAAGACAGCCCAAAGCTGGGCGGCCGAGGGACGAGAGCTTGCGCTCGCCACCGTTGTCGAGACCTGGGGCTCCGCCCCGCGGCCCACCGGCAGCCACCTCGTCATTGATTCCGACGGCAATTTCGAGGGCTCGGTCTCTGGCGGCTGCGTGGAGGGTGCCGTGATCGCGGAGGCTGTCGACGTGATCGGGACGAACAAGCCGCAGATGCTGGAATTCGGCGTCGCTGACGAGACGGCCTGGCGCGTGGGCCTGTCCTGCGGCGGTCGCATCCGCGTCTATGTCGAGAAGGTGAACTGATGGATGTCGCGCTGCTTGCCGCACTGAACGAGGAACGCGCCGCACGGCGCGCTGCGGTGCTTGTAACCGACATCGCCAGCGGTGATCAGCGGCTCGTGCGTGAGACCGAGGCGGGAGACGATCCGTTCGCCGACGACATCGGCAAGGTCATTCGCTCGGGCAAGTCGGGCATGGTGAGGACCGGCACTGGCGAGGTCTTCCTCAACGCCCATCTGCCACCGGCGCGGCTGGTGGTTATCGGTGCGGTTCACATCAGCCAGGCACTGGCTCCGATCGCCAGGCTTGCCGGCTACGACATCGAGATCATCGATCCGCGTACCGCCTTTGCGACGCCGGATCGCTTTCCCGGCATCGCCCTTGCCGCCGAATGGCCGGAAGACGTTCTGAAGGTTCGGCCACTCGACGCCTATACGGCACTCTGCGTCATCACCCACGATCCCAAGATCGACGATTTTCCCCTGATCGCGGCCCTCAAGGCGGGCTGCTTCTATATCGGTGCGCTGGGCAGCCGAAAGACCCACGGCCGCCGCGTCGAACGGCTGACCGATGCCGGCATAGCACCGCATCTGATCGAGCGCATCGAGGCGCCGATCGGTGCGGATATCGGCGCGGCCAGCCCCGGCGAGATCGCCATCGCCATCATGGCCTCGGTCATCGAAGCTTTCCGCAAGCGCAAGATGTTCGCCGAGCGGCGGGGCGAGATCGAGGCCGCATGATCTTTGGCAGCATACCTGTGGCGGAAGCCGAAGGCGCGATCCTCGCCCATTCCCACAAGCTGCCCGACCGCCGCCTGAAAAAGGGCACGCGCCTTTCGCGGGACGACGTCGCGGACCTGGTGTCAACCGATGTCCTGCAGGTTGTTGTCGCCCGGCTGGAACCCGGCGACCTGACGGAGGACGAGGCGGCGGCCCGGATCGGCGCAGCGCTGACGACCCTCCACATCCGTGCGGCCGATGCCGCGACCGGTCGGGCCAACCTCTTTGCCGACCATGCCGGCCTGTTCCTGCCGACGCGCGACGTCGTCGATGCACTGAATTCCATCGATCCCGGCATCACACTGGCAACGCTGGGAGAATACGAACCCGTCGAGGCCGGGCGCATGGTTGCGACGGTGAAGATCATCCCGCTCGCCGTATCCGGCGCGGCGGTGGATCAGGCCATCGAGCGGTTGCACATCGCACCGGCCTTTCGGCTCGCGCCTTACCGCGCGAAGCGGGTGGCGTTGATCCAGACCGAGTTGCCAACGATCAAGCAATCCGTGCTCGACAAGACACGCGACGTGACGGTTGCGCGGCTTGCCGCTTCGAACTCCATCGTCGTTTCCGATCGACGCTGCGCACACGAGATCGGGGCGCTCGCCAACATGTTGGCGGTCGATCAAGACGCAGATCTGACGCTCGTCTTCGGCGCTTCCGCCGTCATCGATGGCGAAGACGTCATCCCCGCCGCGGTGCGGCAGGCGGGCGGCACGGTCGACCATCTCGGCATGCCGGTCGATCCAGGCAATCTCCTGCTCCTCGGGAGGCTTCATGGACATCCGGTTCTTGGCGCACCCGGTTGCGCGCGCAGCCCGAAGGAGAACGGCTTCGACTGGGTGCTGGACCGCCTGCTGGCGGACATCGCGGTGTCGAGCCAAGCCATTCGTGGCATGGGCGTCGGAGGATTGCTGATGGAGATCGCCTCGCGGCCCCAACCACGGGAAGCCACCAAGGAGACCGGCGATCCCGTCGTCGATATCGTGCTCCTCGCCGCCGGCCGATCGAGCCGAATGGGCGGCCCGAACAAGCTGCTTGCTACATTCGACGGCGTTCCGCTGATCCGCCGCTCGGCAGAGACAGCGATCCTTTCCCAACGCCGCGGGGCGGTGCGAATCGTTGTCGGCCACATGCGAGACCGCATCGTCGACGCGCTCGACGGGCTGAATGTCGAGATTGTCGAAAACCCCGAGTTCGCCGATGGCCTCTCGACCTCTCTCAAAGCCGGCTTTGACGCGTCAACCGCGGCCGCTGGCGTGCTCGTCATGCTCGCCGACCAGCCGTTCCTGACGGCCGGCGACCTCGACGCCCTCATCGAGAGCTTCGCGAGAACCGGCCCTGGTTCGATCGCTGCGGCCTTCGATGGGGGACGTCGGCGCAATCCGGTCGTGCTGTCCAATGCCTATCGCTCCGAGATCATGGCTCTTGTCGGCGACGTCGGTGCGCAGGGCGTCATCGCCGGCCACCCGGATGCGGTGGTCGAGGTCGAGATTGGCACGGCCGCCAGTCTCGACGTCGATACGCCCGAGGCCATGCAAAAGGCCGGCGGCATACTGCCACCGGGCTGAGCGCGTTTTCGAAGGCGGCGGCGCAAAATCAGTCGCGGCCAGCTTGGTCCAGCACCGTCATCTGTTCGTCACTCAGCTTGATCTTCGCGGCACCCAGCGTCTCGTCGAGCTGTTTCAACGAGGTCGCGCTCGCAATCGGCGCGGTGACGCCGCCCTTGGCGATCAACCAGGCGAGCGCAATCTGCGCCGGCTTGGCGTTTGTTTCATTGGCCACCGCGTGGAGCGCCTTCAGAATGCGATCGCCCTTGGCATCGAAATAGCCGCCCAGCATGCGCTCGCGATCGGTGCCATCGATGTCGGCCTTCGATTTGTATTTGCCGGTCAGAAAGCCGCTGGCGAGCGAGAAATAGGTGACGACGCCAACGTCGTTGGCTTTCGCCACCGCCTCCAGATCGCCCTCGAAGCTGTCGCGTTCGTAGAGATTGTAGTGTGGCTGCAGCACTTCGTATCGCGGCAGTCCGTGTGCCTTGGAGATGTCGAGCGCTTTCTGCAGGCGTTTTGCGTCGTAGTTCGAGGCGCCGAGGACACGGACTTTACCGGCCTCCTTGAGCTTGGCAAATGCGCCGAGCGTCTCTTCGAGTGGCGTGTCTTTGTCATCCTTGTGGGCGAAATAGACGTCAAGGTGATCGGTCTGAAGCCGCTTCAGGGAGCCATCGATCGCTTCCATGATGTTCGCTTCGGAAAGGCCCTTGTGCTTTTCCCACATTCCGACCTTCGACATCAGCACCACGTCGTTGCGGCGCTTGCGGGTCGCGAACCATTCGCCGAGGACGGTTTCGGATTCGCCGCCTTCGTTGCCCGGGGCGAAAGCCGAATAGACGTCGGCCGTGTCGATGGCGTTGAAGCCGGCGTCGACAAAGCGGTCGAGGAGATCGAAGGAGGTCTGTTTGTCGGCAGTCCAGCCAAACACATTGCCGCCGAAGACGACGGGCGCGATCGAAAGATCGGACCGGCCGAGTTTGCGCATGTCCATGGGAAGTCTCCGATTTTGAGATGAAGTGAGGGGAAATAACGCGCCGCGACCAGGTGCGAGACAAAGCGGTGTGGGTGGTTCGGCGGACTGAGGCCAGGCACGATGACCGCGTGTTGCAGTCCACATGTGGCGTAGGGCCCGGAGTTAAACCCGCCGATCCTGAACGGTGAGGTCGCAAATGCGGGAACGGGCGGCGGATCGCGATCGAAGGCTCCAGTCGATCACGAGTTCAGTCGGCCACGCTGGCCTGTCCATCAGCCGATTTGGCTGAACGTCGGCATCGCTCCGAGCAATAGCGGACGGCGCCCCAGACCTTCGCCCACTTCTTCCGCCACACCATCGGCCGCCCGCATTGGATGCAGGTCTTTGTCGGAAGGTTCGGTTTGGAATGCGCCATGCTCTGCCATGTCGTCGCGACTGTGATGTGGGCAAGAGCACCGTTAAGGCTCCGGCGTGCGGCATGGTCGCAGTTGACCCTGCGCTATGCCGCCGCATCTGCCGCCGTCACGCATTCATGCACGGGACGGCAAGCGACATGGGCAGGTATCTGATCTACGGCGGCAATGGCGGCATCGGCTCGGCAATCGCAAGGCGTTTGTCCAAGGGCGGGCATGACCTCGTTCTGTCCGGACGCAACGCGGATGAACTCGAGGCATTGGCCAACGAACTGGGCGCCAAGACTTCCGTCTGCGACGTCCTCGACAGCTATCAGATCAAGGCCACAGCCGAGGCGGCAGGCGACTCGCTGGACGGCCTCGTCTTCGCGGTCGGTTCGATCAATCTCAAGCCGCTTTCGAAGGTCACCGAAGACGATTTGATCAACGATTTCCGTCTCAACGCCGTGGCCGCCGCGATGGCGGTGCAGGCTTCGACCAAGGCGCTGATGAACGCAGAGAATGGCGCGAGCGTTCTTCTCTTCTCGACCGTCGCAGTCGATCAGGGATTTGCTTCCCATGCGGCGATCGCCATGGCCAAGGGCGCCGTTGTCGGACTGGTTCGCACGCTTGCCACGGAGTTCGCGCCCAAGATCCGCGTCAACGCCATCGCGCCGTCGCTGGTCGATTCCAAGATCGGCAAGGCGATCTCCGGCAACGCCAAGATGGCGGAAGCTGTCGCTAAAATGCACGCCGTGCCGCGCCTCGGTCAGCCCGATGACATCGCGGCCATGGGCGAACTGCTTCTGACCGAAAGCGGTTCTTGGATCACGGGCCAGATCATCGGCGTCGACGGCGGCCGTTCGACCATCCGCGTCATGCGCAGCTGACCACCATGGCGGTCTTGCGCGTCGTTCTCGGCGACCAGTTGAGCCTCGATCTTTCTTCCTTGCGCGACCTCGCTGATGGCGACGTGGTTCTGATGGCCGAGGTTCAGGAAGAAGCGACCTATGTGCGCCACCACCAGCGCAAGATCGCGTTCCTGTTTTCTGCGATGCGCCATTTTGCAGAAGATCTGCGCAAGCGCGGCGTGACCGTCGATTACATCGTGCTCGACGATCCGGATAACGTCGGATCGTTTTCAGGCGAAGTGAAGCGTGCTCTCGGCCGCCACGATGTCGAGGCCGTCATCGTCACCGAGCCTGGCGAATGGCGCGTTCTCAGGATGTTCGAGACCCTCCGCGAAGAAATCGACCGTGATCTCGACATTCGCGAAGACGACCGGTTCCTCTGCTCCCACGCGCGCTTTGCCGGCTGGGCCGAGGGCGCAAAGCAGCTGCGGCAGGAGTATTTCTACCGCGAGATGCGGCGGGCCACCGGCTTTCTCATGGACGGGGCGAAGCCTGTCGACGGCCAGTGGAACTTCGATCACGACAACCGCGAGCCTCTGAAGACGAAAATCGAGGCTCCCGGGCGGCCGACCTACAAGGTGGACGAGACGACGCAGGATGTGCTCGACCTCGTCGCCCGCCGCTTCAGCAATCATTTCGGGTCGCTTGAGGATTTCGACTATCCGGTGAGCCGCCGTCAGGCGCTGCATTATCTGGGCTGGTTCATTTCCGAGGCCCTGCCGAATTTCGGCACCTATCAGGATGCGATGCGGTCCGGCGCGCCTCTGCTGTTCCACTCGCATCTCTCCGGGCTGATCAATTGCGGCCTTCTCGACCCGCGCGAATGCTGCGAGCGGGCCGAGGCCGCATACGAGGCCGGCGCGGCGCCGATCAATGCGGTGGAGGGTTTCATCCGCCAGATCATCGGCTGGCGCGAATTCATCCGCGGCGTCTACTGGCGCCACATGCCGGACTATGCGTCTTCGAACAGGCTGCGGGCCCAGCGCAAGCTGCCGGATTTCTTCTGGACAGGCGAGACCGACATGAACTGCCTGAAGCAGTGCTTCGCCGAGGTGAAGGGAAGCGCCTATAACCACCATATCCAGCGGCTGATGGTCATCGGCAATTTCTGCCTTCTTTGCGGCTTTGACCCGCGCGAAGTGCAGGAATGGTACCTCGTCGTCTATCACGACGCCTATGAATGGGTGGAGATGCCGAACGTCGTCGGTATGATCCTCTACGCCGATGGCGGGCTTTTCGCGACCAAGCCCTACGCGGCGTCCGGCAACTACATCGACAGGATGTCCGACTATTGTGGCGGATGCGCTTACTCGCCGAAGGTGAAGAGCGGCGAGGGCGCCTGTCCGTTCAATTATCTCTACTGGGATTTCATCGCCCGCAACGAGACGATTCTCAGGGGAAATCCGAGGCTCAACCGCACCTATGCGACTCTGGAGAAGATGGCTGACGAGAAGGTCGATGCGGCCCGCAGAGATGCGGCGAGGTTTCTGGGCGATCTCGTGGCGTCAGGCGGCTATTGACCTTTTCCGGCCACGCCGCGGCGACCGGCAAAGGTCTGGTCACCATTAACGTTTCATTAATCATCGCAGGGCAGCATTGGTTTGCCGGCTTATCCCGGCCGGCGCATCCCCGGAGCGTGCCGATGACTGAGATCACCCCCCGCAAGCCCGATGCCGAGTTCGTCCGCATGTTGAAAGGCTACGGCCTGACGACCGCCGAAGTGCTCTATCGCATGCCGGACCATCCAAGCCTGCTGCAGACCTTTGCATGGCAGTTCGAGGACATCGCCCCGGATTATCCACGGCTATTCAGATTTCTCGACCATTGGCAGCGCGAAATCGAGGCGGCAATCCACTCCGTCCGCGTCATGCATGCCGGCCTGGTCAAGCCGCGCGAGGTGCGGCTGGTGCGCGATGTCGGCTTTCTGAACTGATCGGCCTGGTGTCCCGATCGCGGTGATCAGATCAGCCGCAGGCCCTTCAGGCTCGAGTGGCCGTTCTTGCCGATGATGATGTGATCATGGAGGGCGATACCGAGCGGTTTGGCGACGTCCATGATCGTCTTGGTCATGTCGATATCGGCGCGCGACGGGGTGGGGTCGCCGGAGGGATGATTGTGGACGAGGAGGATGGCCGTCGCCGAGAGTTCGAGGGCACGCCGGACAACTTCGCGAGGATAGACCGGTGTGTGGTCGATCGTGCCGGTTCCCTGCACCTCGTCGGCGATCAGCGCGTTTTTCTTGTCCAGGAACAGGATGCGGAACTGCTCGCGCGTCTCGTACGCCATGGCCGCCTTGCAATAATCGAGGACGGCGGCCCAGGAGGAGAGAACCTCCTTTTGTCGTACGGCCGAGCGCATGGCGCGTTGATTGACCGCCGCGACGATCGCGATGTCGAGCGCCACCGCGTCCCTGACGCCCTGGATTTCCATCAGACGCCGCGTCGGTGCGTTCA
>JBBSUS010000046.1:0-9649 GCA_038234195.1 Hyphomicrobiales bacterium
ATCACCGGACAGACCCAGGGGCGGTTTCCGGCGATCGTCAATCAGCTAGACCAGATGGGCCTGCGCGCCGTTCCGATCATCTTCCTGATGAGCTTTCTCATCGGTGGCATCATCTCGCAGCAGGGCGCCTTTCAGTTGCGCCGATTCGGAGCTGAGATCTTCGCGATCAACCTTGCCGGAATTCTCGTGTTGCGGGAGCTTGGCGTGGTGCTCACCGCAATCATGATCGCCGGCCGATCGGGAAGCGCGATCACCGCGGAGATCGGCTCGATGAAGATGCGCGAGGAAATCGACGCGCTCAACGTCATCGGACTTAACCCCGTTGGCGTCCTCGTCTTCCCGCGCATGATCGCGCTGATGATTGCCTTGCCGCTCCTGACGTTCATCGCAAACTTCGCGGGCCTTCTCGGTTCGATGATCACCCTGAAGCTCTATTCGGGGATCAGCTTTGCCAGTTTCACCCAGGGCGTGCAGCAGTCTGTCGACCTGTTCACCGTGTTCTCCGGTGTCATCAAGGCGCCGTTCATGGCGGTGGTGATCGGCCTCGTTGCATCGATGGAGGGGATGAAAGTCGGGGGCAGCGCCGAAAGCCTGGGCCTTCATGTCACCGCCTCCGTCGTCAAATCCATTTTCCTTGTCATCCTGATGGATGGCCTGTTTGCGATCTTCTATGCCTCAATCGGACTCTAATTCTGACATCGTGGGCGGCGGCAACGCCAAGCCCGACGACGACGTCATCATCAAGGCGCGCGGCGTTTCGGTGCGCTTCGGATCGAAGCAGATCCTGGAGAATCTCGACCTGAATGTAAGGCGCGGCGAAATCCTCGGCTTTGTCGGTCCCTCCGGTTCCGGCAAGTCGGTGTTGCTGCGCACCATTCTCGGGCTCAACGAGAAACAGGCCGGGACGATCGACATCTTCGGCACCAACTACGAGACGGCCGACGACGAAGAGCGACGCGCAGTCGAGCGTCGCTGGGGCGTCCTCTTCCAGCAAGGTGCCTTGTTTTCCTCGCTCACGGTCCTTGAGAACATCCAGGTGCCGATGCGCGAGTATCTCGACATTTCGCCGAAACTCATGAGCGAGTTGGCGCGTCTGAAGATCGACCTCGTGGGTCTGGCGCCCGACGCCGCGGACAAATACCCGTCCGAACTCTCCGGCGGCATGATCAAGCGCGCCGCCCTCGGCCGGGCATTGGCGCTCGACCCGGACATCGTGTTCCTCGACGAACCGACCTCGGGCCTCGACCCGATCGGAGCAGCCGATTTCGATCAGTTGATCATGACGCTGCGCGATACGTTGGGTCTGGCCGTCTACATGGTCACCCATGATCTCGACAGCCTGTTCATGGCCTGCGACCGCATCGCCGTCCTCGGTGATCGCAAGGTGCTGGTCGAGGGACCGCTGGCAAAGATGCTCGAATTCGATCACCCCTGGGTGAAGCAGTACTTCCACGGCAAGCGTGCGCGCACCGTCGTCGCGCCCAACAATCCCGCCACCGCACCCGAGGGAGCCAGCTAATGGAAACCAAGGCCAATTACGTCAGGGTCGGTCTGTTTACCCTGATCGTTCTCGCTTTGTCTTTCGGCTTCGTCTACTGGGCCGTCTTCGCCGGTAGCGGCGATTCCCGCCTGCCGCTGATCGTGCGCATCGATGGCGCAGTGAATGGCCTCCAAAAGGGGAGCCAGGTGCAATTCAACGGCCTGCCGGTTGGTTCGGTGCAGCAACTGCGCCTCGACCCAAACAATCCCGGGGTCGTGATCGTAACGACAGAAGTCGACGCGGGCCTTCCGATCAAGGAAAACACGCTCGCCAATGTCGGCTTTGCGGGCCTGACCGGCTCGGCGTTCATCCAGCTGAGCGGCGGCACGACCGATTCGCCGAGCGTCATGCAGCAGGCGGCCGAGCAGGGGACCGTGCCCGTCATCCGCGCCAATCCGTCGGACGTGACGGACATCCTGGCAACCGCCCGCGACATCGCGGAGCGGGCCAACAACATCATCGGCCAGTTCGAAACCATCGTGAAGGCGGTGGGCCCGTCGGTCGAGACGAGCGCGAAGAACATCACGCACATCACCGAGAACGTCGATACCTTCACGACGAGCCTTGCTGACAATTCCGGCCAGATCGACAATTTCCTCGCCAGCCTCAGCCAACTGTCACAAACAGCCAATACGGTTGCGGAAGGCTTGCCTGACGCCATCGCCCAGGTGCGCGGAATCCTGGCGGCCGTCGATCCAAAGGCGGTTTCGACCGTGGTTCAGAACGTTGCCGCAGTCTCAGACAATCTGCGCGAGCAGTCCGGCAATCTGGGCAGCGTCGTCGATTCCGTAAAGACCGCCGCCAACTCGGTCGGACAGGTCGGAGAAGCGATCAGCCGCAACACCGCCGGCATCGACAAGTTCCTGAGCAATCTCGGCCCGATCTCCGACACGGCCGCGCAGGTCGCGACCAAACTCGACACGACGCTCGAATCGACCAACCGCGTCATCGCCGCGGTCGATCCGAAGCAGATTTCCACGACCCTCGACGGCATCACTTCGGCCGCAACGAATATTTCATCGCTCGCCGAAACGATAGGTTCTCAGAAGGACGCCATCAACTCCGCAGTCAACGGCGCCGCGAACGCGCTGCAGAACATCGACAAAATCACCACCACGGTCGCCAACCGGACCACCGAGATCGACAATCTCCTGACCAGCCTGGGTCCGATCACCGACAATGTCCGCCAGGCGACGGCGACGCTGAACCAGACAGCGACCTCGGCGAACCAGTTGATCGCCTCGGTCGACTCGGCGACGATCAACCAGGCGATCGGCGATGTGCACAACATCACCTCCGCCGTGGGTGCCAAGACCCAGGAAATCCAGTCGATCATCGACGGCGTCGACAAGACGGTCCGCACGCTCGACACAACCCTGCAGGGCTTCTCCGAAACGCGCGCGCAGGTCGACACGTTGCTCGCCAGCGTCGATCCGGCGAAGGTCAACCGCGCCGTCGACAACGTGTCCGCCGCAACCGACAACGTGGCGAAAGCGGCCGACTCGATCGCCAGCGTGGCAAACTCGGTGGGTGAACGGCGAGACGACATCAACGCGATCATCACCAACACGCGCCAGACGACGAAGAATCTCGACGACGCTTCGACCAAGATCCAGAGCGTCATCGACCGGGTGAACAGCGTCCTCGGCGGCGCCGGCGACGGAACCAGTCTTGGCCAGGACCTCTCTTCGACCTTGCGCTCGATCCGTTCCGCCGCACAGTCGCTGCAGGCGCAAATCGTTCCGATCTCCGCCAATCTGCAGAAGTTCTCGGGTCAGGGCCTCAGGCAGGTCCAGGACCTCATCACCAACGTCAACCGAACGGTCGACAACATCGACAGCGCGGTCACCGGCTTTGCGAAGAACCCGAGCCAGCTGATCTATGGTGGGGGCACCAATCAGGTGAAGCAGTATGACGGGCGCACCCGCCGCTAGCGCGGCGCGTGCAGGGCGGCTAAAGCGTTTAGAGGTGCGACGCTGGCGCAAGGCCCTCATCGCATGCGTAAGATGGAAGCAGGGACTTGAAGCGATGCGATCAGCCGTAAAAACGATCATAGCAGGGCTGCTGGCCCTGGCGCTCGCATCCTGTGCCAGTGCAACGCCCCCGGACACGTTCGAGATCGCGGCGCCACCTTTGGCGAAGGCCGCGCAGGGACGCACGCGGGCGCAGATCCTGATCCCGCCGCCAACGGCGCTGATGACCCTCGACAGCCAGAATATCGTCATCAAGCCGTCGCCCTATACGGTCGAGTATCTGGGCAACAGCCAATGGAGCGACAAGCTGCCCCGCATGGTGCAGTTGCGGCTGCTGCAAGCCTTCGAGAACACCGGCCGCATTGGCGCTGTCGGCGTTCCGGGGCAGGGGCTGGCGATCGACTATCAATTGCTTCTGGAGATCCGCAAATTCGAAATCCAGGCCGTCGGCCCGTCGCGGGCTGTCGTCGAGATTTCGGTCAAGGCGCTCAACGACCGCAATGGCAGTGTCGTCCGGACGAAGGTCTTCAGTGCCGAGATGCCGGTTTCGGGCGCCGCCAATGCCGATTACGTCTCCGCCTTGAACGCGGCCTACGACAACGTGTCCCGGCAGATCGTCTCGTGGACGCTCGGCCTGATCTGAGAGAACGAACCGAGCAAACCGCCGCGAGCTTCCATGTGGCCGATCCCCGAAACAGAGACCACGGTGACATGGTCTTGCATTGCGAAGAGATTTGACTTGCAATCGCGAAGGCGGCGCGTGAATCTTGGCGTCAGGACCTGCCCCTCGGCGGGTCGAACCCGCGCCGAAACGCGCAACGAGCGGCACACTTGTACATGGCGCGATTGCGCAACTATTTCCTGACGGGTTTCATCGTCTGCGCGCCGTTGGCGATCACCGCCTGGATCACCTGGTCCTTCGTCGGCTGGGTCGACGGATGGGTGACGCCGTACATTCCGAGCCGCTACACGCCGAACAATTACTTGCCGTTCTCTGTGCCGGGCTTCGGTCTCATCGTCGCGCTGGTGCTGATCACGCTCATCGGCTTCCTGACGGCCGGCATAGTCGGTCGCACCGTCGTCGGCTTCGGCGAACGCCTGCTCGGCCGCGTGCCGCTGGTGCGCTCGGTCTATACGGCGCTGAAGCAGATCTTCGACACGGTGCTCGCCGACCGCTCATCCTCCTTCAAGACCGCCGGCCTGATGGAATATCCACGCAAGGGCGTCTGGTCGATCGTCTTCGTCGCCACGAGAGCGAGCGGCGAGATCAAGACGATCCTGTCGGACCAGGGTGACGAGATGCTGGCCGTGTTCTTGCCGCCGACGCCGAATCCGACATCCGGCTTCCTGCTCTACGTGCCAAGAAGCGACGTGCGCATCCTGAACATGAGCATCGAAGGTGCGTTGAAGCTTGTGGTGTCGGCAGGGCTGGTCACGCCGGACGAGGAGTTGCCGGGCAGGCCGATCGGTATCGGCGAGGCGTCGCGTCAGGTGGACGAGGCCGCGGTGTCGCAGCCACCGGAACATCCGGCAAGGCGCCGTGTCGAGCCTGTAGAATAACGCTTTTTTGAAGTCCTCACCCCGCCCGCAAGAGCCGGACCGCATCGTCCTTCCCGAAGAGATAAAGCAGGCAGCGCAGGGCTTCGCCGCGTGGTGACGTCAGCTCCGGATCGGTCGTCAGCACCAGGCGCGCGTCGTCGCGGGCCGTTTCCATGAGCCGCGCGTGGTGTTCGATCGAGGCGATCCTGAAGCTCGGCAGGCCCGATTGCTGGGTGCCGAGCAGATCGCCTTCGCCGCGCAGCTTGAGGTCCTCTTCGGCGATCCGGAAGCCATCTTCGGTCTCGCGCATGATCTTCAACCGCGCCGCGGCCGTTTCGCCGAGTGGGCCGCGATAGAGCAGCACGCATGACGAGGCCTTGGCCCCCCGTCCGACCCGGCCGCGCAACTGGTGAAGCTGCGACAGGCCGAAGCGCTCGGCGTGCTCGATGACGATGATCGATGCGTCCGGCACGTCGACACCAACTTCGATGACCGTGGTCGCGACGACAATCTGGGTGCGGCCTGCCTTGAAAGCGGCCATGGCGGCGTCCTTTTCCTCACCCTTCATCCGGCCATGGACGAGCCCGACCTTGTCGCCGAATTGTTCGCGCAATTGGCGGTGACGCTCTTCGGCGGCCATCAGATCGCTCTTTTCCGATTCCTCCACCAAAGGGCAGACCCAATAGAGACGGTCGCCCGCCGCGATCGCCTCACCAGCGCGCGCCACGATGTCTGAAAGGCGCTCCATCGGCAGTGCGACGGTCGCAATCGGTTTGCGGCCAGCCGGTTTCCCATGCAGCCGCGAGACGTCCATGTCGCCGAACGCGGCCAGCACCAGCGTGCGCGGAATCGGCGTGGCGGTCATCACCAGGAGATCGGGAGCCCGGCCTTTCTTCGTCAGGCTGAGGCGCTGGTGAACACCGAAGCGGTGCTGCTCGTCGACGACGACGAGGCCGAGATCGGCATACTCGACGCCCTCCTGGAACAGCGCGTGGGTGCCGACCACGATCTGCGTGTCACCCGACGCGATTCGGCCGAGCTTGTCGGCCCGGCTGCGGCCCGTGTCGCGACCGGTCAATAGCTCGATCGTCAGGCCGACCGCCTCGCAGAGCGGCGCAAGACCTTGAAAATGCTGACGGGCCAGAATTTCCGTCGGGGCGAGCAGGGCCGACTGGGCGCCGGATTCGGCCGCAGTCGCCATCGCCATCAGCGCGACGACGGTCTTGCCGGAACCGACATCGCCCTGCAGCAGCCGCAGCATGCGGTCGTTCTCGGCCATGTCGGTCAGGATCTCGCCGATGGCCTGACCCTGCCCCTCGGTGAGGGTAAAGGGCAGCGCACGCTCGAGCGCCGCACGCAGCTTGCCGCTGCCCGTCAGTTGGCGACCGCGCACCGATTTCATCCGCAGCCGCGAGAGGGCGAGGGCCATCTGGCTCGCCAGATATTCGTCATAGGCCAGCCGGGACCAGGCCTTGCCGTCCGGCGCCACATCGCTCGCGTCTTCGGGTCCATGCACCGTGGCCAACGCCGCGTCGAAGCCGGGAAAACCCTCGCGCAACTGAACCGAAGGGTCGATCCATTCGCCAAGCTGCGGCACCCGCGCCACCGCCTGATCGATCGCCTTTTTCAGAACCTTCGGCGAAAGCCCGGCGGTCAGCGGATAGACGGGCTCGACAAGGCTCAGCGTTTCGGCTTCCTCCAGCGTCGCGACGAAATCCGGATGGACCATCTGCGGGCGGCCGTTGAACCATTCGACACGCCCCGAGACGACCATCGTCTCGCCGACGGGCAACAGCTTCTCCAGCCATTGCGACTGGCCACGAAAATAGGTGAGGGCAATCTCGCCCGTCTCGTCCTGGGCAAAAACCTTGTAGGGCACCGATCGTTGCGCCCGGCCCGGCGCATCATGTCGGTCGATCCGCACCGTCAGCGTTACGATCCCGTCCTGCGGAGCAGAGGCGATCTCGGCCCGCTTGCGCCGATCGATCAGCCCGCTCGGCAGGTGAAACACGAGATCGCGCACCCGCACCGCAATGCCTGGGCTCGCGAGCAGCGTCTGCAGCTGTCCCGCGACCTTTGGTCCGACCCCGTCCAGGGTCGTTACGGGCGCGAACAGCGGGTCGAGGATAGAGGGACGCATCGGGACGGAGGTTTAGCCGTGCCATCGCTCAAGGCAAGGCTGACAGGGCGGATTCCTCCCTATATAGAGACGTCATTCACATGACAGGTTCGCTATGACTGGTATGCAACGCTCTTCGAGCGATCTCGATGTTCGTCGCCGCAAGGCGCTGTTCCGCTCCTGGCACAGGGGCATTCGCGAGATGGATCTGGTGCTCGGACGATTTGCCGATTCGGAAATCGAGACGCTCTCCGACGACGAGTTGGTCGAATACGAAGCGCTGATGGAAGTGCCGGATCGCGACGTGTTCTCCTGGCTGACCGGGGAGATCGAGACGCCGGAGAATTACGACACGGTCGTCTTCCGCAAGATTCGCGACTTTCATCTTTCGGGACACGACACCGGATATCTGGATGGCGGACCAAATGCGGACTCCAAGCAGTGAGCCTCGACGCTAAGCTGAAGAAAGCGCTCGAAAAGGGCGCCGGCCTGGAGATCGGCAACGTCCTCGATGGCTACGAGGCGTTTTTGCTGGCCGACATCGCACGCCTGCGTGCGTCCAAGAAACCGCTCGTCTTCGTCATGCGCGACGGCAACCGGATCGCCGAGCTCGAGGACGCGCTGCGCTTCGTCGCACCGGACCTGCCTGTGCTCGCCATGCCAGGCTGGGACTGCCTGCCTTATGATCGCGTCGGCCCCTCGGCGGGCGCGGCGGCGCGGCGGCTTTCGGCGATGGCGGCGCTGACGGAGCTGAAAAAGAGCCCACACCGGGCGCTGATCCTGACCACCGCCAATGCGCTTTTGCAGAAGATGCCGCCTGCAAGCGTCTTGGCGCAGGAGGCGATCTCGGCCAAGGCCGGCAACCGCATCGGCATGGAGGAGATCGTCAAGACGCTCGGCCGGGGCGGCTTCGAGCGGGTCTCGACCGTGCGCGAGCGCGGCGAATTCGCCGTGCGCGGCGGCATTCTCGATCTTTTCGCGCCGGGGGAAGAAGAGCCGGTGCGCCTCGACTTCTTCGGCGATACGCTGGAGACGATCCGCGCATTCGATCCGGCGACCCAACGCACGACGAAGCAGCTCAAGAGCTTCGAGCTGACGCCGGTCTCAGAGATCACGCTGCGCGAGGAGACGATCAGCCGCTTCCGGACCAGTTACGTACGGCGCTTCGGCGCCGCCGAACGCGGTGACGCGCTTTACACCTCGATCTCGGAGGGCAAGCGCTTTTCCGGCATGGAGCACTGGCTGCCGCTGTTCTATGAAAAGCTCGACACGCTGTTCGACTATTGCGACGGCTTTCTGATGGTTCTCGACCATCTGACGCCGGAGGCCATCAGCGAGCGCCGTCAGACCATCGCCGACCACTACGATGCCCGCAAGCGACGCGGCGCCGGCGAGGGCAGCGCGGATGCGGTGCCCTATCATCCGGTCGAGCCGGACGATCTCTATCTCTCTGAGGACGAACTGGCGGCCGGCCTTGCCATCGCCGATCCGATCCGGCTGTCGGCCTATGCGCCGCCCGATGCAGCAAATCACGACGTCGTCAACCTCACGATTTCGCGCGGCCGCAATTTCTCCGCCGAGCGGGCAGCGAGCGACGCTAATGTCTTCCAAGCCGCGGTCGACCACATCGGCCGAGTTCGCGCGTCGGGCAAACGGGTCTTGCTGGCCGCCTGGACGGAAGGCTCACGTGAGCGCCTGAGCCAAGTCGTCGAGGAGCACGGCCTGGAGGGCCTGAAGCCCGTCGACAGCCTGAAGAAGGCCAACGAGGCGCCGAAGACCCTCGTCGTCACCGCAGTTCTGGGCATCGAGGCGGGCTTTGAGACCGACGACATGGTGGTCGTCGGTGAGCAGGACATTCTCGGCGACCGGCTCGTGCGGCGCGGGCGCAAGAAGCGCGCGGCGAACTTCATATCCGAGGTGTCGGGCCTCAACGAGGGCGACATCGTCGTTCACATCGACCACGGCATTGGTCGCTTCGTCGGCCTGAAGACGATCGAGGCGGCGGGCGCGCCGCACGATTGTCTGGAGCTGCATTATTTTGGTGACAACCGGCTGTTTCTGCCGGTGGAAAATATCGAGCTGCTGTCGCGCTACGGCGGCGAGAGCGCCGAAGTTCAGCTCGACCGGCTCGGCGGCGGCGCCTGGCAGGCTCGCAAGGCCAAGCTGAAGAAGCGTCTTCTCGACATGGCCGATGCGCTGATACGCATCGCCGCCGCCCGGCAGATGCGTGGCGCGCCCAAGCTTCTCGCACCCGAGGGTCTCGCCGACGAGTTCGCTGCGAGGTTCCCTTACGAAGAAACCGAGGACCAGATGAGCGCCATCGAGGCGGTCGCCGACGATCTGGCACTGGGGCGGCCGATGGACCGGCTGATCTGCGGCGATGTCGGCTTCGGCAAGACGGAAGTCGCGCTGCGCTCAGCCTTCATCGCAGCGATGAACGGTCTGCAGGTCGCGGTCGTCGTGCCGACGACGCTGCTC
>JBBSUS010000047.1:0-9596 GCA_038234195.1 Hyphomicrobiales bacterium
CAGGATGTCGATCCGGCCGAGCCGGTCCACCGTTTCGGCCACGGCCGCGTCGATCGAGGTCTGGCTGGTCACGTCCATCTCGACGGCGATGGCCGCGTCGCCAATCGCCGCAGCCGACTGGCGCGCTCGTTCGATGGCGATATCGGCGATGGCAACCTTGGCGCCCTCGGCGACATAGGCCTTGGCGTAGGCAAGCCCGATGCCGCGTGCAGCGCCGCTGATCAGCGCGGTCCTGCCTTCGAGCCGATTGGATTTCGTCATGCCCGGTTCTCCTTCTCGGTAGTCAGCGATAAACGAGCCCAGCCCGGCTCACCGTCGTCGTGCCGAAACATCCTGGGAAAATCGGCAACCAGATGATCGGCGAAGAAGCGATCGATGGCCTCCGCAAGCCGAACGGTCGCACAGGACACCGCACCGCTTCGGTTTTCGACAAGCGGGGCGACCAGCATCACATCGATCCTGATGCCGGCGACGCCCATCCGTCGACAGGCGTCGGCGCATTCGTCGCGCGCCGGATCGTTTCGCCCCAGGACGATCGCAATTCGCGGCCATTCCGCCAAAGCCGGACGTGCGATGCCGCCGGATGCCACGCCGACGCTCGCCAAGTTGCCCGCACGGTCGCAAGACCCTTCGGCAAGGGTCAGCAACATTTCGAAAAGAACGCGATCGAACCCGATCAGCGCGACGGCGCCCGGCACCGGATCTCCGCTCGCGCCGGAAAGCATGATCTGGCCGAAGGCTGCGGTCCCAGGCCCCTTGGTCGCGACAAGGCCGAGACTGACCGCATGGGTCTCGGCTTCGGCTCGCTGCCACCGCCGTAGAAGCGAGCCAAAGCCTGCCGGCTCGCCCTCCCCCCGATCCGGGTCGACCTCAACGTTCGCGATTTGTCGAAACGCATCCGACAGAGCCTGCAGGTTGAAGTTTTCATTGTCCGGAGTGCCGAACAGGAGGATGCGGCGGTTTCTCGCCCCGAAGCCGACGGGTCTGGCGCCGGCAAAGACAGCGTCACGTTGAGTGGAAATCATCTGTGGCCTCCCCACGACAATCTACACACAATGACGGGTCTCAATGCGCTCCTCTAGAGCGTATCATGCCATGATCCGATGATATTTTGCCTGCCTTTGAGATATTCAGATTGCCGGCCGGCGATCTCACCGTGCCGAAAGCAGCCGGTACTGGCTCGGCGTCATCTCGCGCACCGATCGGAAGGCCCTGTTGAAGTTCGACAGGTTCCGATAGCCCACATCGAAGCAGATTTCCGTCACCGATCGATCGCTTCGCGAGAGAAGCTCGCAGGCCTTGGCGGTGCGAAGCTCAGCCAGATGGCGGGTGAAGGTGTTGCCGGTCATGCGCTTGAAGAATCGCGAAAAGGAACTCTCGGTCATTTGCGCAATGCTGGCGATATCAGCGAGCGTCACGCTCTCATGGTAGTGAAGCGCAATGTAACCCAAGATATCCCGAAGCGTGTCGTTCGCACCGGGACCGAGGTTCGGCGTAAAATCCTTCGACGACAACGGCCGATATTGCGTTGTGACGCTCAGGACGTGGAGAAGCTGAAGCAACAGCGCCAACCGTTGCAGCCCGTCGCTCTCTCCGATCGCCTCGATCATTGCCGCCGCCGCCGCCTGCGTTGCGCCGCAAAAGGAAAGTCCCCTTCGCGCCCGTTCCAACAGGCTCCTCAGCTGAACGAGCTCCGGCAGGCTTCCCGCCGCCGCAAGCAATCGATCCTCGTCGAACTGGATGACGATGTCCCGACCCGCGACGGTCTCGCCCTGGGCGATCGGGGTGAACCAGTTATGGGGAAGATTGCGGCCGATGAGGCACAGATCGCCCGGCGCGAAAGGCCCGATGTGATCGCCGACATGGCGGGTGCCCGCAGCCTGCCGGATCAGATGGATCTCGCATTCCGGATGCTGGTTCCAGACACTCCAGGGCATCGGATAGTCGTCGCATCGCCAGACAAAGCTGTCCTGCGACAGGGGAACGATCGGCTCGTACACCGGTGCACGGCGTGCCGCTGTTGTCGTGATGTCTATACCGCTTCGCCGCTTCACCGGGCTACGATCAAACCGAAAATTATGTGATGCATCGAAAACCCGACAACGACGAATTCCTTTTGATGGCAGCGACGATGCCAAAGCCTCGCACGAATTGGCTTCGCGACAGTCTGACCGCAATCGACAGCGCCACGAAGCTGGAAGCAGCGCTCACGCCGCTCCCAAAAGACAAAATAGCTCTCGACGACCTTGGAAAGCCATATGTCCGCATGGTCTACACGCGACGTCAGAGGAGAAGTTTCATGGACGATGTCACCCTTTCACTGGACGAGGCTTACCAACTCGGCGTCGACGTGCTCACGGCGAACGGGTTTGCCGACGACCACGCCCGATCAATTGCCCGGCTGATCCTGGTATGCCAGCAGGATGACTGCAATTCCCACGGCCTCTATCGGCTGATTTCGTGCGTTCAGACCGCGCGCACAGGAAAGGTCGCGCTCGACGCCCGGCCGCAGGTCACCGATCAGGCCAAAAGCGTCATACGCATCGACGCCCGAGGCGGCTATTCGCCGCTTGCGTTCGAACTGGGGCGGCCGCTGCTGGTCGCAAAGGCCCGGGAACACGCGATTGCGGCTCTGGCCATCAACCAGTGCTACCATTTTTCGGCGTTGTGGCCCGAAGTCGAGGCCTTGGCGGAAGACGGCCTCGCCGCCATTGCCATGCTGCCGACCCACAGCTTTACAGCACCGGCCGGGGGCACCAGGCCGTTGCTCGGTACCAACCCGATCGCATTCGCCTGGCCGCGCCCGGACGGGCCACCTTATGCCTTCGATTTCGCGACCAGCGCCGTCGCGCGTGGGGAAATCGAACTCCATCGGCGAACCGGCAAGCCGATCCCGACGGGATGGGCCGTCGACCGCTCGGGAGAGCCGACCAACGACCCCGACGCCGCGCTCGACGGTGCCTTGCTGACATTCGGCGGGTACAAGGGGTCGGCGCTTTCGACCATGATCGAATTGCTTGCCGGCCCTTTGATCGGCGACCTGACCAGTCTGGAATCGAAGGAACACGATGCCGGCGCCAATGTGACATCCTTCCATGGCGAATTGATCATCGCATTCGACTTGAAAGCCTTCCAGGGAGAGAACGCCGCTTCGCAGACGCTTGGCGCCGAGCGACTGTTCGATGCGATCGTCGATCAGGGCGCGCGGCTACCATCCCAACGCCGTTACGAGGCTCGCGCGAAGAATCGCGCGGCAGGAAGCGTCACCGTTCCAAGGGAACTTTACGAGGAAATTCGCGCTTTGCGATGAGCGATCTGACGCGGAATGTCTCTGGCCCCAAGACCAGCGTTCAGCGTCGGTTGCGCCGCATTCTCTGGTTACTGCCGCAAACCGAACTCGGCCGCCGTGGCATATGATTTTTGAGTGCCGCGCCGGGTCACGGAATCGGCGGCGTAGCGGGCGGCGTTCTTCAATGCCGCATCGACGTTTCCACCGGCGACGTAGAAATGCGCGAATGAACCGATGAAGGCGTCACCGGCTCCGGTGGTGTCGACTGGATCCACCGCAACGGGGGCGATCGGGCGGACACCGGCTTCGTCGACGAGCAGTGCGCCGCGCCGTCCCATGGTGACGACGACGGTTCTGACGCCTTGGGAGCGTAGCATTTGTGCTGCTGCCGTGATCTCGGTGAGATCGCCAACCGGCATGCCGGTCAGGATTTCAAGTTCCGTTTCATTCGGTACGAGAAACGTTGCATGTCGCAGTCTTGCAGGATCGAGGTTGGCGACGGCCGGAGCCGGGTTGAGCAAGGTCTCGACCCCGTTGGCGCGGCCCCATTCGATCGTGTGGTATACCGTCTCGACCGGCACCTCCATCTGAAGAAGGATGAGCCGGCACTCCCTCAGCGCGTCGGCGGCAGCATCGACGTCGGCTGGTGCGAGATCGGCGTTGGCGCCTTTCACGATGAGGATGGCGTTCTCGCCGCTCGGCTCGACGAAGATCGGTGCGACGCCCGACGACGCGCCGGCGACCTTGGTGACGTAGGTCGTGTCGATGCCGTTGGCCCGAAAGTTTCCAACCGTCGCATCGGCAAACGCGTCGTCGCCGACCTTTGTGACCATCAGCACGGAGGAGCCGAGGCGCGCGGCCGCAATCGCCTGGTTGGCGCCCTTGCCGCCATGGCCCATCTCGAATGCCAGCGCTTCGAGTGTCTCCCCGCGCACGGGCATCCGATCGACATAAGTGACGAGGTCCATCATGTTCGATCCAACGACGGCGATCCGACCTTGCATGGGCTCAGTTCCTTTTCATCTCGGCGATCCGTTGCCCGACGGCGCGGCAGAAGGCCGGGTCGAGGTCAGCGTACCGCGCTTTTGCTCGCGGTGGATCCATCTGAATGGTTCGACGAAAACCGCGTCGAACCCATCGCCCATCGAGCCGGACTTTATCGCGACCAACCGCGGGAAGAAAACGGGTACTCGTCGGATGACTGTGACCAGAGCGTAGATCGTGGCGGATGGCGGCGACAGAGCCGCCGCCATCCGTCATTCGGCGGAGACCTGCGGCAGCCCTGACGCTACGAGCTCCGGTTCGTGCGGGCGGGGGCGCGCCTTGCGGCGAAGCTCGATCTCCTGCTCGCGCTTTTTGGTGAGTTCGCGGTGCGCCTGATCGCGTCCGGCGAGGTATTGCTTCGGCCAATGCTGGTTGCGCGCATCGTACCAGGCCGAGGCTTCGCGCGTGAAATACGGGCTCCACAGGTGTGGCCGGCCGAGTGCCACGAGATCCGCACGGCGGGTGTGCAGGATGGTGTTGACCTGCGCCGCTTCGGTGATCGATCCCACCGCCATGACGGCCATCTTCGGAACGTTGCGGATGGCTTCCGCGAACTTGATCTGAAACATCCGACCGTAAACCGGCTGCTGCTCGGCGATCGTCTGGCCGGCCGACACGTCGATCAGGTCGCAGCCGGCCTGCCCAAAGGCTTCGGAGATCGCGAAGATATCATCCTCCGAAATTCCGCCCGCGGCCCAGTCGGTCGCGGAGATGCGGACCGACATCGGCTTTTCGATGGGCCAGACGGTGCGCATCGCCTGGAAGACCTCCAGCGGATAGCGCAGCCGGTTGTCGATCGATCCGCCATACTCGTCCTGGCGCTGGTTGGTCAGCGGCGACAGGAAGGACCCGAGCAGGTAGCCATGGGCGCAATGGAGCTCGAGCATGTCGAAGCCGGCCCGGTCGGCGCGCTCCGTCGCCTGCACGAAATCGGCCTTGATCCGGTCCATGTCATCGCGGTCGAGCGCCCTCGGCGCCTGGCTGACCCCATCCATGTAGGGGTTCTCGGACGCCGAAAAGAGCGGCCAGTTCCGGGTCTTGTCCTCCAGCGGACGATCCGCCTTCTGCCATCCGAGTTGCGTCGAGCCCTTGCGGCCCGCATGGCCGAGCTGCATCACCATCTTGGTGCTGGAATGGTCGTGGACGAAGTCGACGATCCGCTTGAACTGCGCCTCGTGGGCGTCGGTCCACAGGCCGGGGCAACCCGGCGTGATGCGAGCGTCCGCCGAAGGACAGGTCATCTCGACGAACACCATGCCGGGGCCGCCCAGCGCATGCGAGGTATAGTGGACGAAGTGCCAGTCGGTGAGGTTGCCGTCTTCGTCGGCCGAATACTGCGCCATCGGCGACATCACCACGCGGTTTTCGACCGTCATGTCGCGCAGCTTGAACCGCGTGAACATCGGGGTCGGCCGCGACGTGCGATAGTCCTCGCCGGTCTCGGCGAGAAGCCGCTCGTAGAACGCCGTGTCGACCTTGTCGATGAATCCGGGATCACGCACGATCAGATTGTCGTAGGTGATCGATTTCGCCCGGCACATCACCACCATGGCGAACTGTTCGGGGCTCATGTCCCAGGACCGATCCATGTGCTCGAACCAGGCCAGCGAGACGTCGGCATTGTGCTGGATGATCTGGCAAGGCGTGCGCCGCTCGTCCTCATAGGCCTTGAAGGCCGCAGCGACACTGGTCTCGGCCTGGTCGACGACGCCATCCGACAGAGAGATGGCGCATTCCATCGCAAGCTTCGTACCCGAGCCGATGGAATAATGCGCCGAAGCCTTGGCGTCGCCGAGCAGCACGATGTTATCGTGCACCCAGTTGTTGCAGAAGATGCGCGGGAACTGGCGCCAGTTCGACCGGTTGAGCAGCAGCGGATGTCCCTGAAGCTCGTCGGCGTAGAGCGTTTGCAGAGCGGCCTTTGACTGCTCCTCATCCATGCCGTCGAAGCCGTGGCTTCTCCAGCAGTCATCGTCCATCTCGAAGATCCAGGTCGAGCGACCCTGTTCGTATTGATAGGTGTGCGCGCAGATGATGCCGTGCTCGGTCTCGCGGAAGAAATAGTTGAACTCGTCCATCGGCCGGGTCGAGCCCATCCAGCAGAAGCGGTTCGACTTGATCGCCACGTCCGGTTCGAAGCTGTCGCGGAAATGCTCGCGAATGCGCGAGTTGACGCCGTCGGATGCAACGATGACGTCGCTGTCGGCAAAGCGGCTGGCCAGGTCCTCGGGCGGAACGGAGACGCCGAAATGCAGATCGACGCCTTCCTCGCGGCAGCGCTGCTGCAGAATGTTCAGAAGCTTCATTCTCGAGATTCCGGCAAAGCCGTTGCCGGCACAGCGCATCTCGACTCCCTGCTTGTGGACGGCGACGTCGTCCCAGTAGGCGAAGTCCTGGCGAATGCGATCGAACGATTCGGGATCGCGCGACAGGAATTCGTGAAGCGTTTCGTCGGAAAACACGACGCCGAAGCCGAACGTGTCGTCGGCCTGGTTCTGCTCGAAGATCTCGACTTGCCAGTGAGGGCGCCTCTTCTTGGTCAGAAGCGCGAAATAAAGCCCGCCAGGGCCGCCGCCGATCACCGTGATGCGCATCGATCTGTCCTCTCGGATGTGTCGTATTAGTTTAGGCTTCAAATATAATCAGATCAATGCCGGTGCCGGCGGCGGATCGTCTCCGGGGCCTGCGCGGGCATGCGACGCCGCTCTTCGCAGTTGAGATCGCCTCTCGAACCCTGGGTGTCACGGGAGAGGCGCACTTCGGCTGCCCGACCCTTGCCGATCTGCATGGCGCAACGCCCCAGCGTGGCGCCCTCATCGGCGGGAGGTTCCAGAGGCCCACCGGATCGTCGAGCGGCAGGTCGCCGGCGGTCGCCATCGTGTATTTCGACCGTGGATCTCAGTGCGCCTGCATGTCGAGATGCGTTCCTGCATGATCCGACATTGACGTCTTTCATTACGCGCCGGCTCCCGCACTGCAACAAAAAGAGGCACTGCCGAAAATCCACCAATCCTGTTGCGGGGCTTTATTTTATGTGTAAACTAATTTTGTCGGACACCAACAACGCCTTGAAACGCAAAGGGCAGAGCCGCGTGCCGGCACCAATGTCCAAGTCTTTGCGCAGAACCTTGAATGGAGATTCAGGAATGAAACCTATGCGCACCGTCACCCTCGGCCTTCTCGCAGCAACTGCGCTTTCCGGTCTGGCGCACGCGCAGGACGGTGCCGACAACACGCTGAAGGTCGGACTGATGTTCACCCTCTCTGGTCCCGCAGCGGTTCTTGGCGAGCAGGGACGCAACGGCTTCATGCTGGCAGTCGACGACATGGGCGGCAAGCTTGGTGGACTCGACACCGAAATCATCACCGCCGACGACGAATTGAAGCCGGACATCGCCATCAACAAGGTGCGCGAACTGGTCGAACGCGACAAGGCGGACTTCGTCGTGGGGCCGATCTTCTCCAACATCCTGATGGCGATCGCCAAGCCGGTGACGGACAGTGGTGCGTTCCTGATCAGTCCCAACGCCGGCACGTCGAACTTCGCCGGGGCCGACTGCAACAAGAACCTCTTCGTCTCGTCCTATCAGAACGACCAGGTCCACGAGGTCCTCGGGAAATACGCGCAGGACGAAGGCTTCAAGCGGGTCTTCCTGCTGGCACCGAATTATCAGGCCGGCAAGGATGCGCTCGCTGGCTTCAAGCATTCCTACAAGGGCGAGGTGGTCAACGAGATCTACACGCCGCTCGGCCAGCTCGACTTCTCGGCCGAACTTGCACAGATCGCCGCAGCCCAGCCCGACGCAGTCTACACCTTCATGCCGGGGGGCATGGGCGTGAATCTCGTCAAGCAGTACCGGCAGGCGGGGCTCGACCAGATTCCGTTCCTCTCCGCCTTCACCGTCGACGAGACCACACTCCCGGCCCAGAAGGACGCCGCCCTCGGCTTTTACGGCGGTGCCAACTGGGCACCGGACATGGACAACGAGAAGTCCAAGGCCTTCGTCGCCGAATACGAGAAGAAATACGGGAGCGTTCCCGGCACCTACGCCATGCAGGCCTATGACGCGGCGCAGATGATCGACAGCGCGATCAAGGCCGCGGGCGGCAAGCTCGGCGACAAGGACGCGATCCGAAAGGGCCTCGAAGCCGCCGACTTCACCTCGCTGCGCGGCGACTTCAAGATCGGACCGAACCACTATCCGATCCAGAATTTCTATCTGGTCAAGGTCGCCAAACGCGACGACGGCAAATATCAAACGGAGATCGAAAAGAAGATCTTCAGCGATTATGCTGACAATTACGCCAAGGATTGCAAGATGAACTGAAGCTGTCGGCCGCGGCGTTCTTCGCCGCGGCCTTGCAGCGACGGTTCGTCATGTCACGATCTGTGCTCAGGCGCGCGTCTTCTCCGGCGCGGGATCCGTTTCGAGCCCGTTATCGGAGCGGGAACGATCCGGCGGCATCAGGCCCGATGGCGACGCCTCGCCGAGACGTCGAATTCATGCCCGAGGACGAAGACGCGCAAGCCATGTTCAGTCTCTTCCTCCTCCAGACGCTGAACGGCATTCAGTTCGGGATCCTGCTCTTTCTCGTCGCGGCGGGGCTGACGCTAATCTTCGGCATCATGGATCTGATCAATCTGGCCCACGGCGTCCTTTACATGGTCGGCGCCTATTTCGCCGCGACGCTGACGGCATGGACCGGCAATTTCTTTATCGGCCTGGCGCTGGCGTTGCCGGCCGCGCTGCTGTTCGGCATCGTTCTCGAGCGGTTGGTCTTCAGCCGACTCTACGAGCGCGACCATCTCGACCAGGTGCTGGCGACGTTCGGGCTGATCCTGATCCTCAATGAGGGCGTCAAGATGCTGTGGGGCGCTGCGCCGATGAGTGTTCCCATACCGGATATCCTGTCGGGATCGGTCCCGTTGATCGGCTTCGTGCGCTACCCGGTCTTCCGGATCATGATCATTGCGGCAGGGCTTCTGACGGCCCTCGGTCTCTACCTCCTGGTCAATCACACGCGCGTCGGGATGCTGCTCAGGGCCGGAGCGACCAACGGCCCTATGGTCTCCGCACTTGGCGTCGACATCAAGCGTCTATTCATGTTGGTCTTCGGCCTGGGCGCTATGCTCGCCGGCTTTGCGGGAGCGATGGTCGCGCCGATCCTGTCCGTCGAGCCCGGCATGGGCGACAGCATCCTGATCCTGACCTTCGTCGTAATCGTCATCGGGGGTGTCGGATCGGTTCGTGGCGCCTTCATC
>JBBSUS010000048.1:0-9478 GCA_038234195.1 Hyphomicrobiales bacterium
ACGAAGCTGACGGCCTTTGGGTCGACCCGCAGCATGTCAGGATTAATCTGTCCGCCCGGCAGGACGAGCGCATTGTAATCCGAAACGCGAACCTCGGACAGTTGCTTGTCGACCGGGATTTCCTTGTCCCAATTGCCCTGGTTCCAGCCTTTGATGGTTCCAGACTTCGTGGAGATCACATGCACTTCGGCCCCCGCCTCGCGCAACTTGTTCAGCGGCTCGGTCAATTCCGACTGCTCGAAGCCGTCGGTGGCCAGAATGGCGATCTTTGCTTCTTTGATGCTCGGCATGATGGTGTCCTTTCCAAGAGACGCGAAACACAACCGACGAGAACGATAAGTCTCGCCATTTCAATGTGATACGCGCTGATTTTTGGGTTCGCTTGGTCAACGGCGGCAGGCTCGTGAAGTTCCCCGCGCCGCGGCAAGAGAAACATCCCGGCCAATGAACTCACCGTTCGAGAAGCGTTGCCACTGCCGCCTTGCGTCCCAGGTCCCGAGAAACAGGCCAAGGGGCAGCTTCTGGACAAACGCCACGCGTCGTCGAGACAGCACCTTCCCTGACCGACAGGCAAATGAGTGAGAAGCACCCGATGATCCCGCAATGGCTCCATATCCTGGCTCTCGCAATGCTCGCCGTCGGAGTCACGTCGACCGCCATCATCGCCATCGACGTCGTCCGCCATCCCCAGCACATGACGATCATGAACGTGGTCTGGCCGGTAACCGGGCTCTATTCGGGGCCGATCGCGATCTGGTTCTACTGGGCCTACGGGCGGCTCGCCCGCGACGACATCGCCTCGAAGGCGATGAAGGAGGATCGCCCGATGCCGCACGAAGCGCAGACACCGTGGGCCGCCAAGGTCGGCAAGGGCGCGACCCATTGCGGCGCCGGCTGCACGCTCGGCGACATCATCGCCGAATGGCTGGTCTTCGCCGTGCCGGCGATTGCCGTCTGGTTCGGCTACCGCTCGCTGTTTGCTGACAAGATCTTCGCCGTTTGGATCGTCGATTTCATCGTCGCCTTCGTCATCGGCATCGGATTTCAATACGCTTCGATCAAGCCGATGAGCGATCTGTCGCCAGGCCAGGCGTTGGTCGCGGCAGTGAAGGCCGACACCCTGTCGCTGGCCTCCTGGCAGATCGGCATGTACGGCTTCATGGCCATCGCCCATTTCGCGATCTTCGGGGCGCTGCTCGGCGTCAAGCTGGAGGTGAACATGGTCGAGTTCTGGGCCGCCATGCAGATTGCCATGGTCTGCGGCTTCTGCACCGCCTATCCGATGAATTGGCTGCTGATCCGCAAGGGCATCAAGGAATCGATGTAGAGCGCACGGTGCATGGACGCCGCACAACGACGCAGCGCTTCCGCCGCTGGCGAGCCGTGAAACCTAGAGATCGTTCCCCTCCGGCAGGATGAAGCCCGGCGCGGCGATGCGCTCGCCGTCGACGATCGCCGCGGCATCGCCATCGGAGAACCCAGCCCGCACCATGGCCGCGACGTCCTTGTCGCGCCGCTCTTCACGCTCGCGCAGACGATAGGGGCCGAGGCGTCGGCGGCGAGCATAGGCGTTGGCGGCGGTGCGGTCGTCGCTCTCGTCGGCGGCGAGCGTCACCGCGATCAGATCGCGCTCGACGCCCTTTTCGGCGAGCTTGGCGGCTGCCATGCGCGACGAGGTGCCGCGCCGGCGCAAGCTCGCCAGCTTGGTCTCGGCAAACACCTCGTCGTCGACGAGCTTCAGGTCGACGAAGCGGTTTACCGTCGCCGCGATCGCCTCGTCGTGCCCCTGCGCCATCTCGCCGCGGGCCCGCGCGCGGCGCATCACCTTGCGCTCGAGGACGCGCGCGAGATTGCCGCTTGACGTCGCATAGCGCTCGATGTAGTGCGCGGCCGCCCGGAACAGGTAATCCGCCGTGATCGGGCCGGGAACGCGCCGCTCGTCGCGCGCCTTGCCGCCCTTCCGCCAGGTCGAACCCGTCGGCGGTCCGCCCGACTCCCCGCCGAAACCCGTGCGCCCACCCTCGCCCGTGGCATCGCCGGGCTCCGCGGTCCCATCGAGCGGAGGATCGAACGGGCCTGTCGCGGTCGGTCGGTCAGCGTCGTTGCTCATGGCATCCCTGATGCCCGTGGCGGAAGCGTTTGTGAAGGGCATCCTTGGTGCGCCGTCGATCCGACGATGGCCACACGTCAAGGCGGCACTCTTGCCATCAAACGGGATTGTCCGTAACGACGAAGCAATTCCGTTCGCCCCAAAAGGCCGCACCCTTTGCGGCTTGCGCGCTCAGGCCAAGGCGGATTCGGAGGGAATGCCGGACCAGAGCACAACCGGGGGGAATCGGGCCGAATGTCGGCGCTTCTGACACTTTCGCGCGGCATCGATCGCGTCACGACCTTCGTCGGCCGGGCCGTCTCCTGGCTGGTCCTCGTGGTGGTCCTCGTCTCGGCCGGCAATGCCATCATCCGCAAGACCTTCGATATGTCGTCGAACGCCTGGCTGGAACTGCAATGGTACCTGTTCGGCGCGATCTTCATGCTGGCCGCCGCCTGGACACTGCTCAACAACGAGCACATCCGGGTCGACATCGTCTCGAACGCCCTGTCGAAGCGCACCCGCGACTGGATCGACTTCATCGGCCATCTGGTGGCGCTCCTGCCCTTTTGCAGCCTGATGATCTGGCTGCTTTGGCCCTACGTGCTCCACTCCTTCGAGCGCCAGGAATATTCGCCCAATGCCGGCGGCCTGCTGCTCTGGCCGGCGAAATTCATGCTGCTGGCGGGCTTCATTCTGCTGATGGCGCAAGGCATCTCCGAGCTGATCAAGCGCGGTGCGGTGCTGTTTGGGGGAATGGAGGACTTCACCCCGATGGCCGTGGGTCACGGCGAAGCCCCCGAATTGTCGATGCTGGCCGACGCGATCGATCCTCACGATCCCGAAGCCGGAGCGGGCAAGCAAACCGCCGGAGCCCCCACCGGCCAGGGAGACGTGCGTTGATCGAGTTCGTCGCCCACAACCTTGCGCCGATCATGTTCGGCTCGCTGGTGGTCTTTCTGCTGCTGGGCTATCCGGTGGCGTTTTCGCTGGCCTTCAACGGCCTTCTGTTCTTCTTCATCGGCGTCGAGCTGGCGCCGTTGTCGAACGACATCAACCTGTTCTACCCGCTGCTCGGCGCCCTGCCCGACCGCTTCTTCGGCGGCGTCATGTCGAACGACACGCTGCTGGCGATCCCGTTCTTCACCTTCATGGGACTGATCCTCGAACGATCCGGCATGGCCGAGGATCTTCTCGACACGATCGGCCAGCTCTTCGGCCCGTTGCGCGGCGGTCTTGCCTACGCCGTCATCTTCGTCGGCGCGCTGCTGGCCGCGACCACCGGCGTCGTGGCCGCGTCGGTCATCGCCATGGGCCTGATCTCGCTGCCGATCATGCTGCGTTACGGCTATGATCGATCGCTCGCCTCCGGCGTCATCGTGGCGTCGGGAACGCTGGCGCAGATCATCCCGCCCTCGCTCGTCCTGATCGTCCTCGCCGACCAGCTCGGCCGCTCGGTCGGCGACATGTATTCGGGCGCTCTCGTCCCGGCGCTGGTTCTGACCGGCATGTATGTCGGCTACATCTTCATCATCACCATGCTGAAGCCGGAGCTCGCACCGGCACTGCCGCCGGAAGCGCGAACCCTGGGACGCGGGGTCGCGTCGCTGGCCGTGTCGCTGGCAATCGGTGTGGGCATCGCCTACGGCGCGACCGTTTTCATGGAGGGAGAGATCGAGCAGGGCGCCGGCGTCTGGGGCGCGGCGATCGGCACGATCGTCCTTTACGCGGCCGCGGCCATCAACAAGGCCTTCAAGCTCAAGGTCATGTCCTACCTGACCCAACAAGTGATCATCGTCCTGATCCCGCCGCTGGCGCTGGTCTTCCTCGTCCTCGGCACCATCTTCCTGGGCATCGCCACGCCGACCGAAGGTGGCGCCATGGGCGCGGTCGGCGCGCTCGTCCTGGCCTTCGGCAAGCGCAAGCTGAACCTCAAGCTGCTCACCCAGGCGATGGAATCGACGACCAAGCTCTCCTGCTTCGTCCTGTTCATCCTGATCGGCGCCCGCGTGTTCTCGCTGACCTTCTACGGCGTCAACGGCCACGTCTGGGTCGAGGAACTGCTGACATCGGTTCCGGGGGGCGCGACCGGCTTCCTGATCGTCGTCAACCTTCTCGTCTTCTTCCTGGCCTTCTTTCTCGATTTCTTCGAGCTCGCCTTCATCATCGTACCATTGCTGGCGCCGGCGGCCGACAAGCTGGGCATAGATCTGATCTGGTTCGGTGTGCTGCTCGGCATCAACATGCAGACGAGCTTCATGCACCCGCCCTTCGGCTTCGCGCTGTTCTACCTGCGCTCGGTCGCGGCCCGCGTGCCCTATCTCGACCGCCTGACCGGCAAGCGCATGGAGCCGGTGACCACCGGCCAGATCTACTGGGGCGCGGTGCCCTTCGTGTGCATCCAGATCATCATGGTGGCGCTGACGATCCTGTTTCCGCAGATGGTCATGCGCTACAAGACACCGATCGCTGCGCCGTCAGATGTCGAGTTCAAAGTGCCCTCGTTCGGCGGCGAAGGCGGCCTCCAACTGCCGCCGCTGGGAGGCGGGCTCGGCAGTTCGAGCGGTTCGGGCGGTGCCGAACAGAACAACCCGCTGGGCCTTCCGCCCCTCGGCCTGCCGCCGCTGGGCGGCGCGAGCGGAGCATCTGACGGTGTTGCGACGCCAACACCTGGCGCGACACCAGCCCCCACCGGCAACGATGCGACCCAGCCTGCCTTCGGCCTGCCGCCCATCGACATGAATTCGGCGTTTGGCGGTGGGCAGAGCGGTGGCAACGCTGCAACGCCGCCAGCAACCAATGAAGCCACACCGCCGGCCACCGGCGGCGCATCGGCACCGGCCGGCGGCGCCCCGGCGATCGATCTGTCGCAGCCGCCGTCGTTCAACTAATAGGTCGATGAACAGGTACAGCGCGCCAACTTGATCGAAAGCTTTTGATTGAAATGCGCAACCCCGGGATAAGATCGTCATCCCGGGCTTGAACCGGGATCCATTCCTCCGCGTCAAGTCAGCCGATCCGTTTCGGGAATCAGTTCATCTTCAAATCGATCCGGGCGTAGCGGATGATTTGGAATGGACCCCGGCTCAAGGCCGGGGTGACGAGGCGCAGATGCGCCTTATTGCCGTGCGGTCGTGCAGCGGCGACGCAGCGATGGCGGCGGCCCGAACCGGCACCGCTGCAGAGGGCAGATGACCGGGCCGGTGGCGCCCGACGGCGAACGCTTCCGCCGCCCTCAAGCAGCGCGCGGCAACTCTTGCGCCAGGACTCGCGACACCGGCGCGGTGCGGCTTTCCACCCTGCGGCCCAGAATGCCGATCTCGTAGGCAAGGCTGGCCGCCTCGGCCCGTGCGCGATCCAGCCCCGGGGCCATTTCGTACTCAAGGGTGAAGATCGTGCCGCCGAGAAGGAACGGCGCTTCGTAGGCAGCGCGCTGGACGAGCCCGATGTCGAGGCGGCGGGTCTCGCTCGTCTCGATCATCGTTTCGATCGCCCGCGCGATGCGGCTGGAGATCGCCGTGACGGCGCTCGCCACGAAACAGCGGTCGCGCTCCCGGCGGCCAAGGCCGGTGTCCTGCGCCAGGATCTGGTCGGTCGCGAGCGCCGAGCAGGCCGACAGCGGTGAAAAACGCACCGGAATCAGCGCGCGGTCTGCGAGCATCGCACCGGCACGGATGGTCGCTTCCTCATCGCCCGCGTCGATGATGGCAATGTCGCCGCGTCGACGGGCAGCCCGCACAAGACGCTCGATCGTGCCGGTATCACGCGCCCGCTCAACCGTGATCTTGGCGGGAACGTGCCCCTTGTTCGCCCAGTCGACGAGATCGCCGTCGCGGGCCGCGTCGATCAGCACGACGGGAATGTCGGCGGCGGCACCGACGGCCGCAAGGGTCAGTGCCAGTGTCGATGTACCGGAGGTCTTGAGCGTACCGATGGAAAGAACGGGGGTCATGGGACTGCCTCGTGAAGCGCAAATGTCCGGACATCGTCGCCCAGTGCCCTTGCGCGAAATTGGATATGACGAATTGCGGGCTCGCCGCCGCCGATCGACTGCCCAGCGAGGAGGATCGCGCCGGAAGCCGGTAAATCCCCCGCGAACATCCTCGCCGGGGATGCCTTTCGGCGACGCGCAGAATCGTGCCGGCATGGTTAACCGATGGTTAACGCCGGCCTTGGCCGTCCAGCCCTCGGCAAGAAGTGGTGCGCGATCGCCACGCATGACGTCGCTGCCAAAACGCGTGCGGCAGGCGCCAAGGCGCGGCGTGCCGCACCGAGATCAATCTTTCGATTGCGCAACGGGCGCCGAAACGCAAAAAGGCCTGGAGCGCGCCGAGCGCTCCAGGCCATTTTCTCGAACGTGACAGGCGAGGCCCTTCGGCCCGAGCACTGCACCCCGGGCCGATCAGCCGTCCGACGAACCAGACCGCTCGGCGATCGGGAAAGCCGGCTCAGCCTTCCTGTTCAGCCTTGCGGCTTGAGGGCGCCTTCGCGCTGCTTGATCATCATGAAGGTGTCGAAGGTGTATTCGGCAACCTGGTCCCAGAGATACGTCTCGTTTCTGAAGCCGACCATCGAGTCGTAGATCTTCTTGAACGGGGCGTTCTGGGCGTTGATCTCCTTGTAGACCTCCTGGGTCGCATCGAAGCTCGCCTTCATGATCTCCTGGCTGAAAGGCCGGAGCTTGGCGCCCTGCTGGACGAGGGTCTTCAGCGCGCCGGGGTTCTTGTAGTCGTACTCGGCCATCATTTCGCCATTGGTGGCGCGGGCGGCGGTGGCGAGCAGGCTCTTGTAGTTGTCCGGCAGCTTCTGGAATGCGTCCGTGTTGGAGAAGAAGCAGAGGGTAAGACAGCCCTCCCACCAGCCCGGATAATAGTAGTATGGCGCGACCTTCACGAAACCGAGCTTCTCGTCGTCGTAGGGTCCGATCCACTCGGCCGCGTCGATGACGCCCTTTTCCAGCGAGGGGTAGATGTCGCCGCCGGCGATCTGCTGCGGTACGACGCCGAGCTTCTCCATCGCACGGCCGGCCAGACCCGCGATGCGCATCTTCAGACCCTTGAGATCCTCGACCGTGTTGATCTCCTTGCGGAACCAGCCGCCCATCTGGGTGCCGGTGTTGCCGCCCGGCATGTCTTGCAGGCCCTTGGTGTTGAAATATTCGTTCAGAAGGTCGACGCCGCCGCCGTAATAGAGCCAGGCGTTCATGCCGCGGGCGTTGAGCGCGAAGGGCACGGTCGCGCCGAGCGCGTAGGTCGGATCCTTGCCGACATAGTAGTAGGACGCCGTGTGGCACATCTGGACCGTGCCGTCGGTCACGGCATCGGCCGCCTGAAGGCCGGGCACGATCTCGCCGGCCGCGAAGACCTGGATATCGAACGCGCCGTCGGTCGCCTCGCGCACGTATTTCGCCAGATCTTCGGCGCCGCCATAGATCGTGTCGAGCGATTTCGGGAAGGACGAGGTGCAGCGCCACTGCACCTTCGGCATCGACTGGGCGATGGCCGGAGCCGCGAGGGCGGAGGTGCCGGCGACGCCGAGCGCGCCGATGGCGGAATTCTTGATAAACTTACGACGATCCATGCTGGATGGTTCCTCCCTTGGTGCCGACAGGAAAGCCTTCGGCGAAGACGAAAAGGAACGGCGCCGCGCAACGGGGCGGCGCCGCGGGTCGGCGAACGGTATCAGAGCTTGTTGTCGCGCTGCTGCACCATCATGAAGGTGTCGTAGGTGTATTCGGCGACCTGCTGCCAGAGATAGGCCTTCTTCTTGAACTCGTTCTGGCTGTCGAGGAGCGTCTTGAAGTCCTCGTTCTGGCCGGCGATCTCGGCGCTGAGCTTCTTCCAGCCCTCAAAGCACGCATCCATGATCTCGGTGCTGAAGGGACGCAGTTGCGTGCCCTTCTCGATCAGCGTCTTCAGCGCGTCCGGATTGCGGTAGTCGTAGGAGGCGAGCATCGAGCAGTTGATCGCCTGGCAGGCCGAGGTCAGCATCGCCTGGTAGGGCTTGGGCAGGCCCTCCCACTTGTCCTTGTTGAACATCATGTGGAGAGCCGCGCCGCCCTCCCACCAGGCCGGGTAGTAGTAGTATTTCGCGACCTGGTAGAAGCCGAGGCGCAGATCGTCATAGGGGCCGACGAACTCGACCGCGTCGAGCGTGCCGCGCTCCAGCGCCGGATAGATGTCGCCTGCAGTGATCTGCTGCGGCACGACGCCAAGCCCCTGGAGGACTTGGCCGCCGATGCCGGCGATCCGCATCTTGAGACCCTTAAGATCGTCGAGCGTGTTGATTTCCTTGCGGTACCAGCCGCCCATCTGGGCTCCGGTGTTGCCGGCCGGCAGGGCATAGATACCGTTCTTGGCGTAGAATGTGTTGAGGAGGTCGGTGCCGCCGCCCTCGTAGAACCAGGCGTTCTGTTGACGCGCATTCAAGCCGAAGGGCACCGCGGTACCGAGCGCATAGGCCGGGTTCTTGCCGACGTAATAATAGGAGGCCGTGTGGCCCATCTCGACCGTGCCGTTCTGCACGGCGTCGAGCACCTGACCGCCCGGCACGATCTCGCCGGCCGCCAGCACCTGGATCTCGAACTGGCCGTCACTCGCCTCCTTGACATAGCGCGCCAGGAGTTCGGAGGCGCCGAAGATCGTGTCGACGGACTTCGGGAAAGAGGACGGGCAGCGCCATTGCACCTTCGGCATCGACTGGGCGATTGCCGGCGCCGCGAGCGCCGTCGCGCCAAGGCCGACGGCCCCGGCTCCCAATGCGGTCTTTGCCGCGCCGCCGATGAAATTCCGTCTGTCCATAAAGTCCTCCCGAACATGGTTTTCGCCGCGGGTGAAGCCCGCGACCAATCGGTCCCAATCCTAAGCATCGCCGGTTGAAAGGCAAGCGTTCGAGCCCGCGCTTCGACCGGTTCGGTCGGGGCTTGGTGAACGCCGGACACCGGGTGTCAGTCGCCGAATTGGAACGCCGCGAAGCGATCCAGCGCCGCTTCGATGCCCGCGCCGTGCTCGGCCCGGTTGCCGCCGTTGATCCAGCTCCACTTGCGAATATCGAGACTCTTTGCGGCGCGGTCGGCCTTGATGTCGAGCACGGCGACGATCCGGTCGCCGACCAGCACCGGCAGCGCAAAATAGCCGAAGACGCGCTTTGCCTTCGGCACATAGGCCTCGAACACATGGTCGTAGCCGAAGAACAGCGACAGCCGCTTGCGCTGGATGATCAAGGGATCGAAGGGCGACAGGATGTGGACCAGTTCGGCGTCGGGCCGTGAGCCGTCCCGCGCTTCCTCCAGCGTCGCACGGGACACCCAGTGCTCGACCTTCTCCGCCTCCTCGATTGCGACGGGCATCAGCCGTTTCTGGCGAACCTCCGTCTCGATCAGTTCGGCGA
>JBBSUS010000049.1:0-9265 GCA_038234195.1 Hyphomicrobiales bacterium
CCGACGACATCATGCTGAACTACCAGTCGACCAGTTATCACGACGCCGCCTATGTGCGCCGGGCCTTGAACCTGCGGCCGGCGCCGGAGTTCGAGGCCTGGGCCAGGGAGGCGGGGCTGTTCGACGGCGATGGATTTCTGCTGCCCGATTCTGCAGGTGGCGGAGCCCGGTTGCTGGAGAAATCGCGATTGCTGGACGCCGCCGAATGAGCAGCGGCAAGATCGACAGGGGCACCCGCGGCGCGAACAATCCGCTGTCTCGCCTGAAGGCGTACACCGACGCGCGCATCGCCCTCGGCCGCTGCGGCGCGGGCCTGCCGACCGGGGCCCATCTCGATTTTGCCGAGGCGCATGCAAGGGCCCGCGATGCCGTTCATGCCGATTTTGCTGCGGACGCCATCGCCGAAGCGATCGAGGCCGGCGGCCACGGGACACTGCGCGTTGCAAGCCAGGCGATCGACCGTGCCGCCTATCTGCGTCGTCCCGATCTCGGTCGTAGGCTTTCGGACGAATCGCGCAGCGTTCTCGAACAGAAGGTCGACGGCAGCGCCTTCGACCTCGTCCTCATCGTCGCCGACGGGCTCTCGGCCACCGCCGTCAACGCCTATGGCGCCGACCTCGCCAACGCCATCGCAGATATCCTGCCACCCGATTGGCACCTGTCCCCCGTCGTCATCGCCACCGGCGCGCGCGTGGCGCTCTCCGACCCGATCGGAGCCGCCCTGAAAGCCAGGATTGCGCTGATGCTTGTCGGCGAGCGGCCCGGACTTTCCGCCGCCGACAGTCTCGGCGCCTATCTGACCTTCGATCCCAGGCCCGGTCGCAGCGATGCCGAGCGCAACTGTGTCTCGAACATCCGCAGCGGCGGCCTGAAACCCGCCAAGGCAGCCGGAAAGCTGGCGGGCCTTCTGGTGCGATCCCGCGATCTCGGCCTTTCCGGCACCAGGCTCAAGGACGATGTCGACGACCAGATTGCCGGCGATGCGACGCCGCGTCTCGCTGACCGATAGGGCGCACAGGGCAAGCCGGACTTCCCCTTGCCGCTTCGCCTTTTATGTTCGGGCCCACGACACGTGCCCCGATGCTCGTCGCCGACCGCGCCAGCCAAGGGTCGCCCTCAAGGAGTTCCCCCATGAAGACCATCAAGCTCGGCCACACCGGTCTCGACGTCACGCCCATCTGTCTCGGCTGCATGAGCTACGGTGAATCGGACGCCGGCAACCACGCCTGGTCGATGGGCGAGGAGGAATCCCGTCCGTTCATCAAGGCCGCACTGGAGAAGGGCATCAACTTCTTCGACACCGCAAACGCCTATTCCGCCGGCACCAGCGAGGAGATCGTCGGCAAGGCGCTGAAGGATTTCGCCCGGCGCGACGAGATCGTCATCGCCACCAAGGTCTATAATCGCATGCATGAGGGCCCGAACGGCATGGGCCTGTCGCGCAAGGCGATCATGGCCGAGATCGACGCCAGCCTGAAGCGCCTCGGCACCGACCATGTCGACCTCTACCAGACCCATCGTTGGGACTATCATACGCCCATCGAGGAGACGTTGGAGGCACTGAACGACGTGGTGAAGGCCGGCAAGGCCCGCTATATCGGCGCATCCTCCATGCACGCCTGGCAGTTCTCCAAGGCGTTGCACGTGTCGAAAGCCAATGGCTGGGCGCGCTTCGCCACCATGCAGAACCATCTCAATCTCCTCTATCGCGAGGAGGAGCGCGAGATGCTGCCGCTCTGCCGCGACGAGAAGATCGGCGTGATTCCTTGGTCGCCTATGGCTCGGGGCCGTCTGACCCGCGACTGGGCCGAGCGCACCGGCCGCACGGAGACCGACGAGGTTCTCAAGCGGCTCTACACATCCGACGCCGAGGCCGAGAAGGCGATCGTCGACAAGGTCGGTGAGATCGCCAAGGCCCGCGGCGTCTCGCGGGCCCAGATCGCGCTGGCCTGGGTGCGCCAGAAGGCCGGCGTCACCGCGCCGATCTTCGGCGCCACCAAGATGAACCATCTGGAAGACGCCGTCGCCTCGCTGGATCTGACGCTGTCGGACGACGAAGTGACCGCACTCGAAGCCCCCTATCGTCCGCGCGCCGTCGCCGGCTTCATCTGAGAAGAGGGCCGGTGCCCACCTGCAAAACGGAACGATTGTTTTTCCGTGATCGACACCTTTGAACCGGCGGCGATGCACACCAACTGTGGCGGACCAATTGACGCGGCGCGCCGCATCCGTGGGTTTGCGTCGCGCGCCCGCAGGGTATCCCCCAAAGGCGCTGCCGCAATGACGAGGACGGGGCCAGCACCACCGTGCCGGGCCCGAAGAGAGGAAATGCGAGCTTGGAAACCATGGCAGCCGGCGCGGCAGGCGACGACACCATCCCGCTTTGGATTTGGCTTTCCACCATCGGAGGCATTGCTGCGCTCTTCGTTTTCGACTTCGTCACCCATGTGAGGAAACCCCACGAGCCGAGCTTCAAGGAAGCCGGGCTCTGGTCCATCTTCTACATCGCGATCGCCATCCTGTTCGGCGTCGGAGTCTGGTTCTTCTGGAACAGGGAACACGGTGTCGAATTCTTCGCCGGCTTCATCACCGAAAAGAGCCTTTCGGTCGACAATCTCTTCGTCTTCGTCATCATCATGGGCAGCTTCCAGGTGCCACGCGCCTTTCAGCAGAAGGCGCTGCTGATCGGCATCGTGCTCGCGCTGATCATGCGCGGTCTGTTCATCGCCGTCGGCGCGGCGGCGATCGAGCGGTTCTCATGGATCTTCTACATCTTCGGGCTTTTTCTGCTGGCGACAGCGGTCAAGCTCGCGATCGAAAGCGCCGGCCACAAGAAATCGACCGACGAGGAATATCAGCCCAACGCGCTGGTGAAGTTCGTTCAGGCCCGGCTTCCCTTCACCGATGAATATCGGGGTAATCAGCTCTGGGTGAAGCAGGGCGGCGGCCGCGTTTACACGCCGATGTTCCTGGTGATCATCGCCCTCGGCATGACGGACCTGCTCTTCGCGCTCGATTCGATTCCGGCCATCTATGGCCTGACCGATGCGCCCTACATCGTCTTCACCGCCAACGCCTTCGCCTTGCTTGGCCTGCTGCAACTCTATTTCCTGCTTGGCGGCCTTCTGGACCGGCTGGTCTATCTCGGCTTCGGCCTCGCATTGATTCTCGGCTTCATCGGCGTCAAATTGATTCTCCATGCGATGGAGGCCAACACCTTGCCATTCCTCAACGGTGGTCAGCCGATCGCTGGCCTGCCGCACATCTCGACCGGCTTCTCGCTGGCCGTGATCATCGGCATTCTGGTCGTCACCACGGTGGCCAGCCTGATCCGGAGCCGGACAGGCGAGATGGCGAAGGACAACACCCGATGAGAATGGTGCCGGTGCGCGTGAAGAGCCCGACAGGCGAGGGCCGGTGATGCGACCGCCGAAGACCGACAATTCGCCGCCGACCGGCGGCATCGAACCGGGCGAGCCGGGCGCGGGCGAGGGCTTTTCCACCGATCCGCTCGACGACGACGCCTGGCTCGAGCGCCGAGACCGCCTGTCGCGCCGCCTGAAGGAGCAGCGACGGCGGATGCCGGACGTGGTGGAAGCCGAACGCGGCTCCGGCAACATGAACGGCATGGCCCAGGGGCTGAAGATCGCCAGCGAGTTCATCGGCGGTATCCTCGTCGGCGCCGCCATCGGCTACGGGATCGACCGGCTTTTCGGCACGACGCCTTTCGGCCTGATCTTTTTCCTGCTCGTCGGTTTTGCTGCCGGCGTTCTCAATATCATCCGGGGCGTTTCGACGCCGGGTGAAAAGGCGGCGGCCGAAAAGCAGCTCGCGTCGGCACCGAACGCCGGTCCCAAGGCGGGTCCCAAGGCTGGGCCCAAGGCGGGAACGGCTCCTGCCGATCCGGCCGACGAGAACGACGACGCCTGACACCGCCCGCCCGTCTGCGGGTTGCGGCGGTCCACGGGCCGTGTGCCATCGGGGCCTGAAAGGCGGATAAAACCTCGCTATCGGGCTTTTCGTGCCGCAAAAGCGGGCTTTGGTGTTGCACCGCGTCCAGAGGGACGCTATTGGCATGGCGGCCCGTACGCGGGTGCCGCTGCCAGCCCCCTCTGCAAGCCGAAGGACCGACAGTTTGGAAGCCGATCCGCTAGATCCGATCCATCAGTTCCAGATTTTCAATATCGTGCCGATCAATATCGGCGGGCTTGATTTTTCGTTCACCAATTCCGCGCTGTTCATGGTGATCGTCGTCGCCCTGACGTCGGCGCTGCTGTACTATTCGACCCGTGGTCGCGGCCTGGTGCCGAGCCGTGCGCAGTCGGTCACCGAATTGTCCTACGAGTTCGTCGCCAACATGCTGCGCGACGCCGCAGGACCCCAGGGAATGAAGTTCTTTCCCTTCGTCTTCGCGATCTTCATGTTCGTGCTGGTCGCCAACATCCTCGGCATGGTGCCGTATTTCTTCACGGTGACGGCACAGCTGATCGTCACCTTCGCGCTCGCCATCCTCGTCATCGGCGTCGTCCTGGTCTACGGCTTCAAGAAGCATGGCATGAGCTTTCTCAAGCTGTTCGTGCCACCGGACGTGCCGGTCGCGCTGCTGCCTCTTGTGGTGCTCATCGAGGTGGTGTCCTTCATATCGCGACCCGTCTCACTGTCGGTTCGTCTCTTCGCCAACATGCTGGCCGGTCACATCACGCTGAAGGTCTTCGCCGGCTTCGTGATCTCGTTGTCGAGCTTCGGCTTCATCGGTATTGTCGGATCGATCCTGCCGCTCGCCATGGCGGTGGCGCTAACCGCGCTGGAAGTCCTGGTCGCCGCGCTGCAGGCTTATGTCTTCGCCGTCCTGACCTGCATGTACCTCAACGACGCCATTCACCCGAGCCACTAAGCAGGTCGGGTGGAGGCCCATCCACCGGCGGCCGTGCGGTCGCCAAACCCCGCCGCAATCTCAAAGTTTCAAAGGAGTTTCATCATGGACGCGGAAGCAGCAAAGTACATCGGCGCCGGACTCGCTTGCCTTGGCATGGGCGGGGCGGGCATCGGCCTCGGCACCATCTTCGGCCAGTATCTCGCGGGCGCCCTGCGCAATCCGTCCGCCGCTGATGGCCAGTTCGGCCGCCTGATCTTCGGCTTCGCGGTGACGGAAGCGCTCGGCATCTTCTCGCTGCTGGTCGCCTTGCTCCTGCTCTTCGCCGTCTGATTCGTCGGACGCTTGAAGCCTTAAGACAGACCAAGTGACCGGCGGCGCTCTTGCCGCCGGTTTCCCATGCCGGAGCCCGACATGTTCGTCAGCCAAGCCCACGCACAGGCCGCCCCGTCGGCCGCCCCGTCAGCCGCAGAGCCTGCCGTCGGCCACGACGCTGCCGCGCCCGGCGCTGCTGTTCCCGCACCGGGCAATCCGACCGCAGGGACCCATTCGGAGACCGGCCAGGCCCATGGCGGGCACGAGGGCGGCTTCCCGCCGTTCAACAGCCAATATTTTCCCTCGCAGCTTCTCTGGCTCGCGATCACCTTCGGCCTGTTCTATTTCGTCCTGCAGAAGGTCATCCTGCCGCGCATCGCCGGCATTCTGGAGAACCGCCGCGACCGCATCGCGCTCGATCTCGAGGCTGCCGAGCGGATGAAGTCGGATGCGGACGAGGCCAAGGCGGCCTACGAGCAGGAACTGGCCGAGGCACGTGATCGCTCGCACAAGATCGCTCACGAGGCCCGCGATGCGGCTCGCACCGAGGCCGACAACGAGCGCAAGCGGCTCGACGGCGAACTCGACGAAAAGCTGGAGGCCGCCCAGGCCCGAATTTCCGGCGTTCGCGACGAGGCTCTCAAGGACATCGGCCAGATCGCCGAGGACACGGCTGAGACGATCCTGCGCGAAGTTGCCGGGATGGACGTGTCGCGCGACGACGTCGCCGGCGCCGTCTCCGCAGTTCGCAGCTAAGAAGGCAATTCACCATGACCAATACCTTCTGGGCCTTTGTCGCACTCGTCATCTTTCTGGCGATTGTCGTTTACATCAAGGTTCCCGGCCAAGTCGGAAAGACGCTCGACGATCGTGCCGCCCGAATCCGCAAGGAGATCGACGAGGCGCGTGAGCTGAAGGAGGAGGCCAAGCAGCAGCTGGCCGAATATCAGCGGCGCCGTCGAGAAGCCGAGCAGGAGGCCAAGGACATCGTGGCTGCCGCCAAGCGCGAGGCGACCGCGATTCTTGCGGACGCGCGCCGCAAGAACGAGGAATATGTGACGCGGCGGACGGCCATGGCCGAGACGAAGATTGCTCAGGCCGAGAGTGACGCCGTCGCAGAGGTTCGCGCAACGGCTGTCAATGTCGCGATCGCGGCTGCCTCCAAGGTCATCTCCGACCGCAACAGCGGCGACGGCGCTGGCCGCTTCATCGACGGCTCTATCGCCGAAGTGCGCAAGCGCCTGAACTGATCGGCAATCTCCGCCGGAATTCGCCTGTCGTACTGTTCTGTGAAGGACCTCAGGGTCGCCGAGAGGCGGCCCTTTTTCGTTGGCGTCTCGGCGTGTCCCTGCGGGATGGCTCAGTCCTGGCGCAGCGGTCTGAAACTCATGCGGTGAAGCGGGCTGGGGCCGTGGCGGGCGATCGCGCCGAGATGCTCGGGCGTGCCGTAACCCATGTGTCTGGAAAAGCCATAGGCCGGAAAGCGCGCGCAGGCCCGCTGCATCATCCTGTCGCGGGTGACCTTGGCGAGTATCGAGGCCGCCGCGATCGAGGCGCTCAGGCGGTCGCCCCCGACGACGGCAGTGCCCGGGCAGTGGAGACGCGGCGGCACGTCGCGGCCGTCGATCAGCGCGTGGCAGGGCAGGGTGGGAAGCGCGGCCAGTGCCCGGCGCATGGCCAGCAGCGTCGCACCGCGGATGTTGAAGCGATCGATCTCGGCCGCGCTCGCCGAAGCGATCGCGATTTCGCCCACGGCCATGATCTCGGCAAAGAGCCGTTCGCGATCGTCGCGCGTCAGCTGCTTGGAATCGTCGATGCCGTCCGGATGCTCACCGTCCCGAAAGACCACCGCAGCAGCGACCACGGGCCCGGCCAGTGGTCCGCGCCCGGCCTCGTCGATTCCCGCGATCCGGATCAGTCCGGTGGCGATCAGCGCCAGTTCGCGGCTTCGGTCGGGAAGGGCGCGCGCGATCTTTTCGGTCCTGGCCTCGGCGCGAGATCCGTTCGCACTTCGACCTGCCGCCCTAGTGGAAGCCGGGTCGGCCTTTCGCGCGGGGGCACGACCGGCGACGGCCGCGGCGGATTTCGGTTGCGCGCCCGCGTGAAGAACGCCGGAACCCGACATTGCCGGCGCGAGAGCCGCGCCCTCCAAGACGGGCGACGCGGACGCTTTGGGGAAAGGGGGCGGAGAATCGGAATTACGGCGAGCCATCGTGCGGCGAAACTCGCTGATTCCCCGATCCTCCGCAAGCCTCGCCGGCCGAGGGGCGGCTGACCGGCGAGACGATCGATCGACGCATGGCATTCGAGGTTGCAGGACGCCTCCCAACGCCATCGCGCCGAAGGCTAGAGCAAAGCCAGCTGCACGCCGTTGCCGAGCGGCGGAGTGAACAGGTCGCAGCGCAACTGGGTGCGGCTTTCGTTGAGGCCGAGCCGCTTCGCCGTCATCTCGAAGCGCCGACGGATCTGGAAGGCATAGGGACCCGTGCCGGTCATCCGCTTGCCCCATTCGGCGTCGTAGTCCTTGCCGTCGCGCATCGAGCGCAGCAGCGACAGGACGTGGCGGTACCGGTTGGGGTAGTGTCGCAGCAGCCAGTCCTTAAAGAGCGGTGACACCTCCAGTGGCAACCGCAGCAGCACGTAGCCGACCTCGCGAGCGCCCGCGGTCTTCGCAGCCTCCAGAATGCGCTCGACCTCGTGGTCGTTGAGGCCCGGGATCACCGGTGCCGCCATCACCATTGCCGGGATGCCGGCGTCGCTCAGGGCCTTGACGGCGTCGAGCCGCTTGGCCGGCGTGGCCGCCCTCGGCTCCATTGCCCGGGCCAGCGTCCTGTCGAGCGTGGTGACCGACAGTGCGACCTTTGCCAGACCCTTCGCCGCCATGCGTGCCAGGATGTCGATGTCGCGCGTCACAAGCGCCGACTTCGTCACGATGCCGACGGGGTGGTTCGCCGCCTCGAGGACTTCGAGGATCTCGCGCATGATCCCGTAGCCCTTCTCGATCGGCTGGTAGGGGTCGGTGTTGGTGCCGATGGCGATCGACTTGACCTCGTAGCCGGGCTTCGACAATTCGCGTTCCAGAAGCGCTGCGGCGTTCGGCTTGGCGAACAGCTTGGCCTCGAAGTCGAGACCGGGAGACAGGCCCATATTGGCGTGGCTCGGCCGCGCAAAGCAGTAGACGCAGCCATGCTCGCAGCCCCGATAGGGGTTGATCGAGCGGTCGAAGTAGATGTCCGGCGAGGCGTTCTTCGTGATGATCGTCCTCGGCTTCTCGATCTGCACCTCGGTCTTGAACGGTGGCAGTTCGTCGAGGCTCGTCCAGCCGTCGTCGAAGGCACTGCGCGAGAAGGGCTCGTAGCGGCCCGACGGATTGACGCCGGCACCGCGGCCGCGGCGCCTGTCATGGCCGATCCGCAGACCCGCCTCGGCGATCATCCGGTTGGCGATGTCGACCCCGTCGCCGGCCCGGTTGCTCGGGGAGAATGCGGCCTTGTCGGCTCTCGAAATGTCCTGCATCGTGCCCACCTTTCGGCCCGTTGGTTCGATCTGATGAACAGATTCCTAACGTCGTGACGAGAACAATACAAGAACAAACTTCACGACTCTGGTTTTCGGCCGGTCTCTTGGGTATGGCTGCAACGATGCTGAGTGTGTTCATGGATTGCGGGGCCGACGATCGGAAGCTGGCGCAGACGCTGGCGACGCTGGTTTCCGGTGCCGTCACAGGCCTTGTTCGCGAGGTCGTGCTGATCGATCGCGAGATGGGATCGGCGGCGACGACGGTTGCCGAGCACGCCGGGTGCAGGATCGTTCAGGCGGAAGAGTTTCGCGGCGCCATCGCTGCGGCCAAGGGCGAATGGCTCCTGTGTCTTGAGCCAGGCGCGCGGCTCCAGCCTGGCTGGCAGGAGGCGATCGGCGAGCATTTCGCCACGTTTGAAAAGGCCAAGATGGAAGCGGGCGCGGCGCGGTTCCGCCGTGCGGCCATCGACAAGCCCGGCTTCCTCAGCCGCATCCGCCAGATCCGCACAGCGATGGCGGAAGGCTTCCTGTTCAGGAAGCCGCAGGCGATTGGCTTGA
>JBBSUS010000050.1:0-9245 GCA_038234195.1 Hyphomicrobiales bacterium
ATGGGCGTGTAGGGAAAGGCCTGACCGATCACGGCGATCCTGGCGCCGCCCCTCTCGATCATTTTCCAGGCCTCGAAAGCCGGTTCGTTCCATTCGGTATCGAAGATGTTCGATCCGAGGAACGGGAACGGCAAGGCGTCGATCGCTTCCTTCACCCGTTCGGTGCCGTAGGTGAACTCCCAGTGCCCGGTCATGGCATCGGGCTTCAAGAGGTTCATCGTCGCGATCATGTCGGCGCCGGCCGTCTTGTTGGCCGTGTAACTACCCTGCCAGGTGTCGCCCCCATCGAGCAAAAGGACGTTGTCGTCGCCGCGCTCGGCCCGTGCCCGGTTGACGATGGTCGCGATGCGATCGAGGCCGCCCATCTTGCCGTAGCGAGCCGCGAGCGCCGCATAGTCGTCGGACGTCAGCGCATAGGCTTCCGGTGTCCCGGGTTCGATATCATAGAGTTTCAGGAAGTCCGCGCCGGTCACGTGGGGCGGCAGTCCGGACACCGCGGCGACCCCGATGTTCACCGCAGGTTCGCGGAAAAAGACGGGCTTCAGCTGCGCATGGATGTCGGTGATATGCAGCAGCGTGATATTGCCGAAGTTCGATGCGCCCAGCAGATCGTCTTCGCGCATCGTCTGCTGGGCTGCGGCACGCGACCAGCGTCCCGCCATCGAGGCGCTCGATATCGCCGAAAGCGCGACGGTAGCGGTCAGAAATTCGCGTCTTGAGAACATAAGACTTCCCCGTTCGGACCAAACACGTTGGTCCGCTGCGATCATGCTCGAATGCAAGAAGGCCAGGATGACCCGGGCGAAAGAAGTCCGCCCGCCCGAGGTTCCTGCGCACCTGAAGCTACTGGCGCACCGCTGGTGTCTCGACCGACAGGTTCTCGCCGCGCCAGGCGGTGTAGACTTCCAGAGCCATCAACTCGTCCGAAAATGCCTTCGGCTGCTCGGCGCGGGTATCGCGAATGCAGCCCCTGAACCGATTGTGCAGCGAGACCAACCCGCCGGTGTTCAGCCGGTAGGTCGGAAAGCCGTTGGTGTTGCCCTGGCTCAGATGGTCGGCACGAATGTACTTGCCGTTGTTGGCTTCGTGACAGGAGGCACAGCTGAGGTTGAGCTGACCGGTGCGCAGATAATACCGCTCCTTGCCCTTGCCCCACCAGCTCATCATGTCGCCGGCCTTCAGGTCGATCGCGACAGGCATGCCGAGCGACTGATGCTTGATAAAGGCGGTCAGGTCCTTCTGGTCGGGGTCGTCGAACTTGTAAGGCTCGGCCTTCATGTTGTTGGCGCGGCAATTGTTGATCTGCAGCTCGATGTCGATAGGCTTATTGGCTTTCGCATCCCATTTCGGGAAGTGCGCTCCCACACCCTTCATCGTCTCCGCCGCATCCTGATGGCAGGTCGCACAGGATTTGCCAGCCGAGCCATCGACGGCGTTCCAGATTTCCTCGCCATGATCGACGTTGATCATGCCCGGATTCTGGAAACTGTCAGCCTCCATCTGGCGCGTGTCATCTTCCCGATAGAGCCAGCCGGACTTCACCTCGGTGAAGGGATGACCGGCCGGCTCCTTCGGTGCCGGAGCAACCGTCGTGATCTTCGTGCCGTCGATGTCCAGAGTGGCGTCGACCGGCGCGGCGAAAGCGCGTGGAATCAACGCCACGTTCGCCAAAGCGAGGACGCCGGATAGGACCATGGCAGATTTCTTCACGCGATTTCCTCCCGATACCGCGAGATCGTGCATCCGGCCAGGCCGGACACCACCCCTCGTCTTATGATTTGACTTCGATTTTCTGTTCGTCGGTGTAGATCTCGCCATTGTCGTCCACCCAGGTGAACGTGAAGGTGCCGCTTTCGGCAACCTTGGCGTTGAACTCGAAATACGGATTGGACGAGACAGCCGGATCGAGGTCGCAGGCGAACACTTCCTTGCCGTTGAACGCGCAGGTGAACTTGTTGATGATCTCGCGCGGGATCACCTTCCCCTCCTTGTCCTTGCGCTGGCCGGATTCCATCTCGTGGCTGATGAGCGTCTTGATGGTGATGACGTCACCGGCTGACGCGCTCTTCGGGACTTTGACGCGGGGTTTCGGCGTGGCCATGAATGGGCTCCTCTAAGCGGCGGCACCTGACCGATCGACAATCGGCGGGCCGGATACGGGCGGACGGACAGGGCAAGCGGCAGCAGCCGCTCAGCCGCCGCAGCCGCCGATCGTCACTTTGACTTCCTTCTTGTCCGTGTAGGTCGAGCCGTCGCTCATCTTGGCGACCGCCACGACGTTCTGTGTCTTGGCAAGCCGAATGCGCGTCGTTGCCTCGGCCTTCCCGCTCATCGGGGTGAAATGAAACGTAGCGACCTGCGGATTCGGATTGCCTTCGGCCATGATCGTCACCGACGCCACGTAGTCGGCCTCGGTCATCGGGCTTTCGACCGAGATCGAGATCGGCACGGTGTTGCCGTTCTCGGCGATCTCCGGCGCGGTGAGCGTCAGCTTGCCGCTCTGCGGGTCCTTGCCACCCGTGAAGACGGCAACCGCCTTGGCCGTCTCTTCGGGCGTCGCGAAAGCGGTGCGCGGCAAAACGGATGCCACGGCGACCGTTCCAGCGCCCGCCGCCAGCGCGAAAAGCCGGCGCCTCGTCACGTTCGTCATAGCCACGGTGTCATTCTCCCTTGAGCGTTTCGAGATAGGCAACGACATCCTCGACATCCTGCGCCGACAGGATGGTCTTGCCGACGAGATCCTTTCGGACGTTCACGCCGACGTCGAGTGTGTAAAAGCCAGGCATGATGGTATCGGCGCCGAAGACCGTCTTGGCATTCACCACGATGGCTCGAAGCTGCCCTGTGTCCCAGCGCTTCCCCACCCCGTCGATCGAAGGTCCGACGGTGCCCGGAAACTGCGCATCCTTGATCGCCGTATTGGCGTGACAGGCCAGGCAGTTGCCCAGACTGCGATCGACGTAGATCTTCGCGCCCCTGGCGGCATCTCCGGCCTCTGACGAAACTGGTGTATCGACCGACATGCCGGTGAACGTCACATCGGCCGGTTCAATATCCGCGGCCGAGACCATCGAAGGTCCACAGAGCGCCAAGGCAAGACCCAGCGCGATTTGGCGCATCATGAGCAATTATCCTCCAGATACCGTCGAATTCGGCCGATTCTCGTCGGCTCTTCCATAAACGTTCTCACGACGGGCGATCAAATGCAAATATTCTTATTTTCCTATATTCCAAAGACCCGAAACGCTCCGTTGGCTCTGCGGGAGTTCATTCCGCCGCAACACCGCTCAGGCCTTCTTCCTGCAGTTTGCGCGCGTGGTACTTCTGAAAATGCTCGTCGGTGTCGTAGCCCTTCTCACGCACCCATTCGAACATGTGGAGAAACGTCCGCTTGCCGAAGGCGCCCGGCATGGTCGCGACCGCCGCATCTGCCGCCGTCCCGCCGGCAGGAACCGTATCCGGCATGAACAGGATCGTCGGTGTGAAGACGACACGCCAGCGACGCGCCGCGGACTTTTCCGTCAGGTCCTTCCCGTCGAAATCCGTGACGGCTTCGTCGCCGAAAAGATTGTACTGAACGACGTTGTAGTTGGCTTTGATGTAGTCGCGGACCTTCGGATCGCTGAGCAGTTCCTCGTGCATCTTCCTGCAGTAGATGCAACCGCGCTGCTCGAAGACGATAGCCAATCGCTTGCCGTCCTGGCTGGCGGCGCGGATATCGTCGGCGACGTCCTTGAAGGTGATCTGAAACCAGTCCTCCTTGTGAAGACCGTCATCGCCGATCTCGGCGGCGTTCGCGTTTGCCGCGATGACGGCCGATGATGCAAAAAACAGGATTGCTGCCAGAACTACGGATTTCAACATGGTCGCGCCTTCCCTCTCCTGATCTCGTCAACCGATTTCCGCGAAGGCGGGAAACGTCTCGAGCAGCCAATAGGATATCGTGGTCATCTGGCCGGTGACAAACAGGATGCCGGTCAGAACGAGCGCACCACCCATCACCTTTTCGACGGTCGCCATATGACGGCGAAACCGCGCGGCCCAGGCAAGAAAGCGCGTCGCGAATGCGGCGGCCAGAAGGAATGGCAGCCCGATCCCGAGTGAATAGCTCGCCAGCAGGACCGCACCGCGCAAGGCCGTCTCCTGCGATCCCGCGACGAACAGGATGGCCGCCAGCACGGGACCGACGCAGGGCGTCCAGCCGAACGCGAAGGCAAGTCCCATCAAATAAGCGCCCAGCGGGCCCGCCGGCTTCTTTGCCACTTCGACCCGCGCCTCTCGGTAGAGCAACGCGAGCCGGAAGAGACCGAGGAAATGCAACCCCATCAGGATGATCACTACACCGGCGATAATCGACAGCGTATCGAACCATTCAGCCACCGCCTGTCCGACGAGACTTGCCGTCGCGCCAAGTGCGATGAAAACGGTTGTGAAGCCAAGAACGAACGCGGCCGAGGACATGACGATCCTGCGCGCCACGGCAGGCTCACGGCCGTTCTCCCGGATCTGGTCGAAGCTGAGGCCCGTCAGATAGGCGAGGTAGGGAGGGACGATCGGCAAGACACATGGCGAAGCGAAGGACAACACGCCTGCGAGAAACGCCGCGCCAAAGCCAACATCGAGCATCGTGGACGTTTCCGAAGGCGCGCGTTATGGCGGCCGGAACGCTCCCGCCCATTGGCGCCTGACCCTTATTGATCTAAGAATGCATATGTTTTTATCCATTGTAAACACGCCGGCGGCGCTTCGAAGATTGGCAGTCCTCATTGCGCTCGGTTCGGGATGGATGGGTTCGGGGCCGGTGGCGGCAGCTCAACTGCTGATGCTCGAGCAACCCGGCTGCCCGTGGTGCAAGCGATTCAACGCGGAAATCGCACCGGCTTACGCCAGGACGGACGAAGGCCGCCGTGCGCCTCTCCGACGCGTGGACGTCACCAAACCTTGGCCCCTGGACCTTGCGAATGTCCGGAAGGACCGTCTGACGCCGACCTTTGTGCTGGTCGACGACGGGATGGAGATCGATCGGCTTCGCGGCTATCCTGGAGACGATTTCTTCTGGGGCCTGCTCGACGACATGCTAGAGAAACTCCCTGACGATGCCGTCACGAAACATGTCAGGACCTCGCCTTGAACGCGCAGTCCGAGATGCCCGTCATCAAGTTCGATGAATCGGCATCCGAGGAGCAGACGAAAGCTTTTTTCGAACAGGCCAGGAAGGCCAGCGATCTCTTGAAGGCGATGTCTCATGAGACCCGCCTGGTGATCCTCTGCCTCCTGTCGGAAAAGGAACGATCGGTCGGCGAAATCGAAGACATCCTTTCAATGCCTCAGGCGGCTGTATCGCAGCAGTTGGCGAGGTTGCGCTTCGATCGCCTCGTCAGGACCCGCCGCGACGGCCGAACCGTCTATTACTCCCTCTCGAATGAACAGGTGACCGGTCTGATCGGCACACTTTACCAGCTGTTCTGCGCACCGGTGCGATCGCCCGACGAAGTCTGACCAGTCCCGAGACTTGTCGCCGCGGGCTGCCCTGAATAGGCTGATTTGGTGGAAGCGCTCGTCAGAAGCGCCCCGGGAGGAACCGAATGATCATCGAGAGCGGCTTTGCGCCGTTGCTGGCGGGACTCTTCGCCGGCGCGGTGATGGGCTATTTCGCACGTCGCAACCACTTCTGCACCATGTCGGCGCTCGAACGGCATTGGTATGCGCGCGATGACACAGGCATCCGAACCTGGGGACTGGCGATACTGGTCGCGATCCTGGCGACCCAATCCCTGGTTCTGGCCGGTCTCTTCGAGCCGCAAACCAGCTTTTACCTGAACGCATCCTTCGGGTGGTCGGGAGCCATCCTGGGCGGCCTGGCGTTTGGCGTGGGCATGGCGCTCGTGGGAACATGCGGCTTTGGTGCGCTGATCCGGCTCGGCGGCGGCTCCTTGCGCGGTCTCGTTGTGGTCATCGTCCTCGGACTGTCCGCCCTTGCCACCCAACGCGGCATCTTCGCCCGAACGCGTGTCGCGATCGTCGATGACAATGCGCTGGATCTTCAGCAGCTCGGATCGCCCGATCAGTCCCTCGGGTCGCTGGCCAGCTCGATTTTCGGCCATGACGTTTCGCTTGCCGTTGCAATCGTCGTCTGTGTGGCGTTGGCCTTTTGGGTCTTTCGTTCGCCGACGTTCCGCGGAGAACGGGGACGAATACTGGCCGGCACCTTCATCGGCGGCGCGGTTGCCTTCGGCTGGGCCGCAACGACCTATATCTCCGAACACTCTTTTCTGCCGGTCCAGATCGAAAGCGCTTCCTTTGTGGTTCCGCCTGGGGATCTCCTGTTGAATCTGATCGCGGTCACGGGAAGCCTGCCCGACTATGGGGCAGGCCTTGTCCTGGGCGTGATCTGCGGCGCAGCGTTTGCTGCCGTTCAGCGCCGGGAGGTCCGGTGGGAGGCCTGCGACGACGCCAGGGAATTGTCGCGTCATCTCGTGGGTGCGGTTCTGATGGGTGTTGGCGGGGTCTTCTCGCTAGGCTGCACGATCGGCCAGGGTATTTCCGCCGCGTCCCTGCTGACGATTTCGACGCCGGTCGTGCTTCTTTCGATCGCGACGGGTGCGCGACTGGGCCTTGCCTACATCCTCGAAGGATCGGTACGGCATGCGTTTTCAACGCAGGAACGATGAGTTCCAAACAGAAACGTCAACACCGCTGCTCGCTACGTTGCACGCACAAACCGATATCCGGCCCCGGACTTCTCGACCCTGCCCCTACCTCCGTTCGGCAGATGGTATCCGATCATCAGCAGCTTTTCGGCCGCGAGCCGATCCAGAAGTCTCATTCGCGTTCCCGCGGCTGTTTCGCGATCCTGATCCGGGCCCCATTGCAGGTCCGGGCGTAGAAACGAAACCGGATCGTTCGAGAGGGCATCCCCAACGACCATCGTGCGTTCGTCGGCATCGACGACGAAGGCGCAATGGCCGGGGGTATGTCCGACGGCAGCGACCGCCTCGATCCCCTGCAAGACCTCGTTTCCTGGCCTGAAACGCTTGAGCCGCGCCTCGATTGCCTCGAAGCGGTTTACCGCACCGACGACAAAGCCCTTGCGGTCGTCCGGCGCTTCCTCCAGCGCTCTGGCGGACCGCCAATAGTCCCATTCGGTCTCGCAGACATGATAGGTCGCTTCGGGAAACATGAGATCGCCGAAATCGTCGACCGCGCCCCAGAGATGATCGGGATGGGCGTGGGTGAAGATCACGTCCGAGACGTCGGAGGTATCGATGCCGGCGGCCGACAGGCTCTGCGAAAGCGCTCCCGTGCTGTTCGTGAAATTTGGCCCCGCGCCGCAGTCGAACAGAACCAGGCCTTGCGGGCGGCGAAGGATCGTGACGTTGCAGGGCGCCATCAGCGTTCCCGAACCGGCCGCATTCTTCAACGCCGGACTGGAAAGAGACCCAGGCACCCCGTCGGGCAGCACGAAGTTCAGCGGGAGTTCAAGATATCCGTCACTGAGTGTCTCGATACTGTTGGCGTCGCCGGCATGGGCCCCGCCACAGAAGCCAAGGGCGAGTGCGATCACGCTTGTCGCCGCGCCGCTGCAAAATTCACGTCGGTTCATTGATGTATCCTCCCCTGCCGCAAGATTGGCAGAAGACGTATAAGACTTTCCATATGTTTTTGACCGGGGCTGGAGATCGAAGCCCCCTGCCTCCCGAATACCGATGCGATTCCGGCCAGACTGATCGCTCAGGCTTTTGATGTCTCTACAGTTTTTCCGCTTGTCACGACCGGGCGACGGCCGACTTGCGATCCGCCGTCATCATCGCAAACGCCAGCGGCTGTGTGCTCTGCGGTAGGAGCAGCAAGACGTATCGACAATCTCGTCCGTCGTTGCGCTTGATTCGCGCGTCGGGAATGATGGTGAGCACTCGGAGACGAGTCGGTTGCGAGTTCAAAAAAGCGAAGGCCCGCACCGTGAAGTGCGGACCTCGCCAATTTACATTCCGAACCGCCCTGTTGGCTCCCCGGTCAGTCGGTGAAGGCCGAAAGGAACGAGAACGAGCCGGTGGACGATGCGCCCCTGACGCGGTTGCCCTCGCGGTCGAAGCCTTCGCGGCGATGCTGCTCCTGGGCGTAGGCCTCCGGTGAAATCGGCGTGCCCGTCCGGTAGCTGAAGGTCGAGTTTTCGGCGAAGGCGCTTGACGGCAAGATCGCAGCGATCTGCGCCTCTTCCTTGGAATCGGCAGCATTCTTGGCGGCGACTTCCGGCAACATCTCGAAACTCGGGCACGGACCGTTCGGGTCGAGTTGAGCGACCGTCGCGGCGCTCTGGTCGAACACGTACTGACGGTTACAAACGCCGACGTTGGGCTGCTTATGGGTGATCTCGAAGTGATCCGAGCCCTTCTTGATCATCTGCCAGAAGGCGTAATGCTCCGAATTGCGGTGCTTGGCCATATTCTTCGGCGTCATGCGGAAGGGATAAGCCTGAATTTGGAAGGCGCGCTGGCCGCCCTGGAAGGAGTTGCGGGCGAGCCCGTAGATCTCCTGGATCTGGTCGTCGTCCATGGCGTAGCAGCCCGAGGACGAGCACGAACCATGCACCATCAGGTGGCTGCCGCTGCGACCGTTGGCGCGGTCGTACGCGTTTGGATAGCCGATATTGACCGCGAGGTGATACTTGGAATTCGGATTCAGTTGGGCCGGGGTGACGGTGTAGAAGCCCTCCGGTGCCTGACGGTCGCCCTCGACCTTCTTCGGTCCGAGCTTTCCGGACCAGGCGCAGATGTCGTAGGTCTTCAGGAGATCGAAGTTGCCATCAGTCTTCTGCTTCCAGACCTCGAGCTTCGACTCTTCCTTGTAGAGACGGACCAGGATAGGCGAGTTCACGCCCATGCCCTTGGCCTGGATCGCCGACACAAGGCCGGCAGGAAGCGGCGCGTTGGCCGGCAAAAGGTCATCATACTGGCAGGCGGAAAGCGCAAACAGACCAACCACGAGCGCAGCGCCCGTCACGAGGCGTCGAATGAACATCGAACTGACATCCCCACATTACATCAAGAGCCTTTCATGGCCCTCGACCCCACTCGGACCGCGGCGCTGGCAGGCGCCTGCAAGGTCCACCGCGGCGGCGTCACCGGCTTCGCCGTGGACCCGTCGCATGCTTGCCTCGTTGTCGCGCGGCCGGCGTAAAGGAACCGTTAAATTCCGCGCAATTTGATCGATCGATGAAAGCTTTCGTCGACAATTTCGATTGGGCG
>JBBSUS010000051.1:0-9230 GCA_038234195.1 Hyphomicrobiales bacterium
AGGACTGCGGCGCACAGGCCTCCCGCCGGTACGGCCGCTTCCATTGACGTAAACGTAATCGAAGGTGCGAAATCCGCAAGTGGTTTTGCTGCGCACGGCGGGCCTTTTCGCTGTCTATTCGAAGGGATCGCGACGTTGGCGCCTAACGCAGGTGACGACCGATCCTCTTGGTCGGCTAGGGACGATCCAGGGCGATCCAGTGGCCGATGTCGCCGGTCGCAAGACACCGCCCATGGCTCGCATTGCGTGGCGGCGTGGTGAACGCCCGGTGAAGGTTCGGGACGCCGCGATGCCGTTCTGACCGGGATTCGACCTTGAAGGCCAATGGCTTGACCATGGTCTTCGGCGCCCGGTCCGTCGCCGCGTTTCACATCCAATTAAGCGAAAACTTTAAGCGAGTGTTCAAACCCGAAGGTCATTGTCGGGGTATCGGACAGCCAGCCGCCACAACCAACGGGGACGGAGAACCACAATGGCTCGCATCGACACCACGCATTTCGCCGCCACGCTCGCCGACGGAAATGCGATCAACGGCGCTGCCTTCATCGGCGCGGACCTGCTCTTCGATCTCGGCATGAACGCCGCAATCGGCCGAGGCGGTGCTGCCGACCCGGTCTCGGCGCACATGTATTTCAACCTCGCCGACGCCAGGGGACACGAGCACGCGGCCTATCACCGCCACGACATGGCGGAGCAGATGTCGAAGAGCGATGTCGCCAGAGCCCTGAGTGCAGCGCGCCAGTGGCTGACCGAGCATTGATATCAGAACGCGCGATGATCAGAACCGATTGCGCACTCCGTTCGCTCAAACGGAGCGTTGATCGACGAGGATACGGATCGATCCTGATCGCGTGATCCTGGTACCGGTATCGCCGGTTGCTCGTCAGGTGTTTCGCGTGGGCGGACCGACTTCAGCGAGCGCCTCGCCGAGGGCATGGTCGAACAACGCAAGATCGGCGTCAGGCCCGACGGTGACGCGGATCATCCTGTCGAGGGGCGCAACACCGGGCATGCGAATGAAGACCCCGCGCTTCAGCACCGACTGGAGCACCGCGCGGGCGTAGTCGCCGTCGCCGCCGCAATCGATCGCGACGAAGTTCGTCGCCGAGGGAAGGGGCGTCAGGCCATGACGCCTTGCAATGTCCGCCAGCTTTTCGCGCGCCCTCACGATCTTTCCGATCGCCTCGCCGAGATAAGCCTGGTCTTCGATCGCTGCGAGCGCGCCAGCCTGGGTGACCCGGGAAACGCCGAAATGATTGCGGACCTTGTCGAACTGGGCGACCGCATCCGGTTCGCCGAAGGCGTAGCCGAGCCGGGCCCCCGCCATACCATAGGCCTTGGAAAGGGTGCGAAAGCGCAGAAGATTGGGGCGCATCAGCGTCGATGGCGGCAGCGCAGAGGCCGGGGCGAGGTCGCAATAGGCCTCGTCGAGGATCAGGATCGTCTCCTCCGGCGTGCCGGCGATCAGTCGCTCGACGGCCTCGGCCTCGTGGTAGCTGCCGGTCGGGTTGTCCGGATTGGAGAAGTAGAGGAGCTTCGGCCTTTTCTCCTGAGCCTGGGCGATCAGCGCGTCGATGTCCTCGCGGTCGTCCGCGCCGTAGGGCACCGTGTGAAGGACGGCCGCATGACCGGCGACGTGATAGTTGAACGTCGGATAGGCGCCGTGAGATGTCACCACCGTATCGCCGGGCTCGCAGGTCAGCCGCACCAGATGGCCGAGCAGCCCGTCTATCCCTTCGCCGACGGTGATGTTCTCCGGCTGTACGCCGATCAGAGCGGCGATTGCGCCGCGCAGTTCGAAATGCTCGAGGTCCCCGTAAAACCAGGTGTCGCTTGCTGTTGCGGCCATCGCCTCGACGACCTTCGGCGAGGGGCCGAAGACGCTCTCATTGGCTCCCAGTCGCGCCTTGAAGCGAATCCCGGTCCGACGCTCCAGCATCTCCGGGCCGACGAAGGGCACGGTTGCGGGGAGCGAGCGCGCGAGCGGGGTGAACAGTGGAAGGCCCGACGGCTGGCGCGCCTCACCTGGCGCGTCGACACCGTCGTTCGCCGCAATTGCGCTTTTCTCATTCGTCTGGCGGGTCGCGCTCATGGCCGGGTCTTTCCGCCTTGGGTTGCACGCTCTGCCCAGCCCGGCACCTCGATCGGGGTCAGGCCGCGGGCAAAGCGCCTGGCGTTGGCGACGTAATGCTGTGCTGAGGCCTTCAACTTCTCGACCGCTGCGTCGTCGAGGCTGCGCACGGCTTTGGCCGGCGCACCGACAATCAGCGAATTGTCGGGAAATTCCTTGCCCTCGGTGACGAGAGCGTTGGCGCCGACGATGGAGTTCCTGCCGATCCGCGCGCCGTTCAGCACGGTTGCGCCCATGCCGATCAGCGAGTTCTGGCCGATGGTGCAACCATGGATGATCGCCGTGTGGCCGATGGTGCAGCCGGCACCGATCGTCAGCGGAAAGCCAAAATCGGAGTGCAGCGTCGCATTGTCCTGAATGTTGGTGTCGTCGCCGATGGTCATCCATTCGTTGTCGCCGCGGATCACCGCGCCGAACCAGACACCGACATTGTTTCCCAGCCGAACGCGGCCAATCACATGGGCGCCCGGCGCCACGAACAGCGAACCGTCCTCCGGCATTTGCGGCGCATCGCCTTCGAGCGCGTAGATCGGCATGATGAGACCTCCCGGATTGCGAGGCGAAATTGCGTCAGGCGGCGGCTGGAATCAAGCGGGTGGGCTTGCGGCGGCTGGGGACGGTCACAAAAGGCGCAGCGGGTGGAGAGCGCGGCTCTCTCGATCTGCTGACCATGAAAGCGCCCACCTCGACGCTTCGTCATCCCCACGCTGCGAACGAGGTTGACGAAGCGGAGGCGATCTTGGCTGCGGGGCTGAATCCGATTGGCTCCGAAACCTGTTGAAACCTTTGCGAAATTCCCTGCTGCGTCTTGCCAGGTGGGGAGGGCGATCGTCTAAGGGACGCACATTCTCAACTCTTCACGCATCGATTCAGGACGCGGCGGCAAACCCTTGATCCGGATTCTGCACACGGCCGACTGGCAGATCGGTAAGCCCTTCGGCGGCTTCGATCCCGACCGACGCGGCGAGTTGCGCGCCGAGCGGTTCGCTGTCGTCGCAAGGATTGCCGCGCTTGCCACGGAACGCGGCTGCGACGCCGTGCTCGTGGCGGGCGACGCGTTCGATTCCAACGATGTGCTCGATCGCGACCTGCAGCGGACCCTCGACGCCATGTCGAGCTTCAAGGGTCCGTGGATCATGCTGCCGGGCAATCACGACGCAGCGCTTGCGGCGTCGGTCTGGACGCGGCTGAAAAGTCGCAATCTGCCGGCGAACATCCGCATCGCAGACACGCCGGAGTCGATCGAACTGCTCGATGGCCGCCTCGTGGTGCTGCCGGCGCCGCTCACCCGCCGCCACGAAGGCGCCGATCTCACGCAATGGTTCGACCGGGCCGAAACGACCACGGGCACAGTGCGCGTCGGGCTGGCCCATGGCTCGGTGGCCAACCGCTTGCCGGACAAGGCCGAAAGCGGCAATCCGATCGCCGATGACCGGGCAGCGACGGCGCGGCTCGATTATCTGGCGCTCGGCGACTGGCACGGCTTCGTCGAGATCGCGGAGCGAACGGTCTATGCCGGCACGCCGGAGCCGGATCGCTATCCGCAAAACCGCCCCGGTCATGTGGCGCTGGTGTCGATCGCAGGCGCTGGCGAGGCACCAGGCGTCGAGCAGCTGGCAATCGGCCGCTTTACCTGGGCGGCAATGACCGTCCGGCTCGACGGCGACATCGCGGCACTGGACGAGGCGCTTGGCGGCGTGGCCAGGTCTGGCGAGGCGCTGATCAATCTCACGCTCGACGGAAGCCTGTCCCTGCGCGAACGAGTTCGGCTTGATGAGGCGCTTTCGCGATGGTCCTCGAAACTTTTCGATCTGAGCGTCGACGATTCCGGCCTGATCGACGCGCCCGACGAGGACGATCTCGACCGCATCGATACCGGCGGCTTCGTGCGCCAGGCGATCGAGACCCTGCGGGCGCGGGCGGACGACCCGCAGAACCCGGAGCGGGAAGCCGCGGCACTGGCGTTGCGCATGGCCTATGTCGAGCATGCCCGGCTTATGCCCGGCGATGGCGTCTCCGCCGCGTCGTCGCCTCAGCGAAAGGGCTGAGTGATGTATCTGAAGTCCCTGAAGCTTGCCGATTTCGCGGGTATTCCGTTTGCCGATCTCGGCACCTTCGAGCGCGGGCTGACGGTGATCGTCGGCGACAACGAAGCTGGCAAGTCGACGCTTCTGACGGCCCTGCGCGCCGCCTTCTTCCAGAAGCATCGCGCGTCCGGCGAAGCGGTGAAGGCGCTCTCGCCCTATCTTGCCAGCGGGCGCCCGTCGGTCGAACTCGCCTTCGAGATCGACGGTGTGGCCTATAGCTTGAAGAAGGCCTTCCTGCAGAAGCCGATGGCCGAACTGGCCTGGCCGGGCGGCAGCCTTTCGGGCGATGCGGTCGAGGAGCGGCTGGCCGAACTCTTCCGCTTCACCCATCCGGGCGCGGGCGAGCCCAAGCTCGACAAGCATCAGGGCGCCTTCGGACTGCTGTGGGTCGAGCAGGGGCGCTCTACCGGCGGCCTCGATCTCGGCGCCGGCAAGGACGCTGTGACGGCTTCGCTGGAGGGCGAGGTCGGGCAGATATTGGGCGGCGAGCGTGGTCGCAATCTGATCGCGGCGGCCAAAGCCCTGCAGGATCGGTTCTTCACCAACAGCTTGCGCGCCGTCTCCACCTCCCCGGTAACGGCGTTGGAAAGGGATCTGACGGCCTTGTCGGAGGAACTTGCGGTCAAGCGCCAGCGCCGCGATGCCTTCGAGTCCAAGCTCGATCGGCTGACCAATCGCCGCGCTGCCTTGCGCTTGCTCCTGGCGGACGATGCGGTCACGAATGCCGAAGCTGCGCTCGACGCGGCCGAGAGGGCGGTGCGCGCGGCAAGCGGCCTGCAACGCGATGTGGTCGAGGCCGCCCGCGAGGTCGAGCACGCCAAGGCACGGCGGGACGCTGCAGTGGAGAGAATGGGCCAGCGCGATCGAGTGATCGGCGCAAAGGCCGTTGCTGCCGAAGTGCTGGCGACCGCGCGCGACCGGCTGGCGGAACTGATCGCAAGCGAAGCGGGCGCTGCCGAGCGGCTCGAGGCACTGGAAGCAGCGCGTGAGGCCGCGAGCCAGCAGACCGCTCGCGCCGATCGGCGCCATGACGTGGCACGGGCGGCCGTTGATCGCTCGCGGCTCGAAAAGGAGATCGCCCCGCTTGTCGCCCGCATCGACAAGGCGCGGGCCGTTGCCGAAGCGCTGGCGAAACTGCGCGGCGAAGCGGCGGGGCCGAAGCTTGACGCGCGCAGCATCGCTGCACTTGAAGCCGCCGAGCAGCGCCAGCGCGAGGCGGCGGCACGGTTGTCGGTGAACGCACCGACGATCAGTTTCGACCTCGATGCCGGACGGCGCGTCACGGATGACGAGGGTCGCTCGCTCGCAAGCGGTGCGCGATCAACCGTCGCCGGGCGCAGTTCGTTCGCCCTGGAAGGCTTCGGACGTCTGACTGTCGAGCCCGGCGGCGATGCCGAGGCATTGGCGCGGGACAATCAGGCGGCCGAGAAAGCGCTCGGCGAATTGCTGCAGAATGCGGGCGTCGAATCACTTGCCGCCGCACGCAAGGCGCTGGCTGCGGCCGACACGCGCAAATCCGCGGCCACGGCCCTCGACAAGGAGCGTGCCGCGCTGGTGCCAGAAGGGCTCGAAGCAGCCCAGACGGCATTGACGCAGACGATCCGTGAACGCGATTCGTTGCCGCCGGTCCTTGGTGACGCTGCTGAGCCGCTCGATCCCGCCGCGACCCAGCGCGAGCGTCGCGCCGCCCGCGAAGCGCTCACCGACGCCGATGCGGCTTTGGAGCGGGCGCGCCGCGACGATGCCGCGCGGATCGCCGAGCGCGCGACGGCCGACGCCACCGTGGCCCACCGCAGCGAAGAGGCCGAACGCCTGACGCGTGAGGTTCTCGAAGCCGAAGCGGCGCGGAGCCGTGCGGCGCTGGCCCAGGACATCGCGGCGAACGAGTTGGAACGTACAGCCAAGGCCATGGTCCTCGATCTGAAACGGACCGAGCTCGAGCGGGCCGATCCCGAGACGGCCGAGCGGACGCTGAAGGCCAAGCGCAAGGTGCTGGACAACCTCCACGCCGACATCGGCAAGCTGAAAGACGAGAGCCTTACTCTCGAAGGTGAACTGCGGGCCGAGGGGGCCACGGCGCTCGGCGAGGACATCGCCCGGCTCGAAGGCGAGATCGCCGCGCTCCAGCCGCGGCTGAAGCGCCTGCGGCTGGAGGCGGACGCGTCGAAACTCCTGCATGGCACCCTGGTCGAGGCGCAGCGTCAGGCGCGCGAACACTGGCTCGGGCCGATCAAGACGGAAGTCGCGCCTTACCTGCGGCTGATCCATCCCGGCTCCGAGATCGAGCTCGACGACACGACGCTCGAGATCAAGGGCCTGCATCGCGGTGGCGTCGAGGAGGAGTTCCGTCGCCTTTCGGCCGGCGCCCGCGAACAGGTTGCAGTGGTCACCCGCATCGCGCTGGCCCAAGTGCTGAAGAAGGGCGGCCACCCGGCGACGGTGATTCTCGACGACGCCCTCGTCAATACCGACGAAAAGCGCCTGGAGCGGATGCATCTGGTGCTACAGAAGGCGGCGGAGGATCTGCAGATCATCATACTGACCTGCCGCGAGCGGGATTTTCGCGGATTGGGCGCGCCGATCGTCCGGCTCTGACGCGTATTTCGTGCCCATTGCGCCATGCGCGCATTCTCGAAGGCTGCCATAGCGCGCGCGTTCTTACAGGAGCGCCGGTTAGAGGCGTCGGCCGGCGCCGAACGCGATGGTGCGGGTCTCGGGTAGATAATAGCGATCGGTCGGACGTTCGGCGGTGTCGACGAGGAACGCGAAAAGCCGGTTCATCAGATTGCCTGGCCCGCTCGATTCGCCTTCGGTGATCACCCGGTCGGTGCCGACGAAGTATAGGATGTCCTCGCAGCCGATGTGATGCTCGCGCAGGATCGGCACCAGGACCGAGGGCAGGTTCACCGTCTGCATGTAGCCGAAGAACAGCTCGATCTTGACGATATCGTTGCCGAGCTCGGTGAAGCGATAGCGATCCTCCTTCGGCACGCGCGGGCGTCCCACGGTGCGCACGGCGCATACGATGGTCGGCTTGAAGGTGATGTCGGCGAGCTTGCGCATGCGCAGCAGCGCCAGCGGCGTCAAACCGCTCGACCGCGTGAGAAAGACCGCCGTCTGTTTAAGGCGCTGGCCGCTGAAATCCTTGGACGCGAGCGTGGCCAGCGGCACGTCTCCGGCCAGATGGTTTTCTCGCAGCTGGTCGATGCCGCGTCGCCAGGCCCGCATCACCAGCAGCACCAGTCCGCCGAAAAACAGCGGCAGGTAGCCACCATCGAGAAGCTTGGCGAAATTCGCCACGGCAAATGGAATGTCGACGACGAAGAATACGACGAGCAGCGCCAGGATCGCCGGCTTCGGCACGTTCCACGAGCGCCACATCAGGGCGCCGAAGAGGATCGTGGTCGTCACCATGGTGATCGCGACAGCGATGCCGTAGGCGCCCGCCAGCGCTTCGGACGACCCGAAATTGATCACGACCGCGATGGTGCAGATCGCGATCAGCCAGTTCACCCGGCCGATATAGATGTCCGACTCGTTCTCGGCCGAGGTGTAGCGGGTGTGCATGGGCGGCAGGAAGCCGAGCTCGATCGCCTGCTTGGTCAGGCTGAACGCACCCGTCAGGATCGCCTGGCTCGCGATGATCGTCGCCGCCGTCGCCAGCACAACCATCGGCGTTCCAAAGCCGTCGGGCACGATTTCGAAGAAGGCGCGCTTGACGTCTGCCGTCTGCAGATACAGCGCGCCCTGGCCATAATAGCTGAGCAGCAGGCCAGGCAGGGCGATGGCGAACCAGGCCCGTCGAATCACCCGCCGTCCGAACTGCCCGAGATCGGCGTAGAGTGCCTCGCCGCCGGTCACGGCGAGGAAGACAGCGCCCAGAATCAGCAGCGCGCGCCCCGGTTCGGCGGTCAGCAGCTCGATGCCGTAGATCGGATCCGCCGCATAAAGGACGGCCGGCACCTCGATGATCTTCAGAAGTCCGCAAAGGCCGATCGCCGCGAACCAGATCACCATCACCGGCCCGTAGAATTTCGCGATCGGGCCGATTCCCATGCGCTGGGACCAAAAGATCAACAGCAGCACGGCGACGGCGATGGGAATCACCCACTCGCCGATCGACGGGGCGACGACCTCGAGGCCCTCGACCGCGGACAGGACGGAGATGGCCGGCGTCAACACCCCATCGCCGAACAGCATGGCGGCCCCGACGAGACCACAGAGAAGAAGGGCGATGGTGATCGGGTCGCGCGCGCGCTTGGGCTTGAGCAGCGTCACGAGGGCCAGGATGCCGCCTTCGCCGCTGTTGTCGGCGCGCAGGATGAACAGGATATATTTGAGCGAGACCACCAGGATCAGCGCCCAGGTGATGAGGGAAAGGACGCCGAAGACGACGGCCTCCCGTGGCTGGCCACCGCCCATCCCGGCGGTCAACCCCGCCTGCAGTGCATAAAGGGGGCTGGTGCCGATGTCGCCGAAGACGACGCCGAGAGCGCCGAGCACGAGCGACGGGTTTGCGGAACGCGGGCTGGTCGAACTCAAGAGGCACTACGCTTTCTGGCGATTCGAGGACCGAACCATGACGGGCGCCGGTCAACCCTGCCGTAACCGAGACGCTGGCCCATCGGCCACTTTCATGAGAAAGCGCCACGCCGGAGGACGCAATTGCGCGCCAACGCCTTCAACGCAAGGGTTTTGTTAAGATATTTCTGGAGCGAACATCGTGGTCGCGCACGGAAAAGTGTCCTCAGTGCAACAGGCGTGTCTCCAATGCATCCAATGGCCGCCATTGTGGCATTTGGGTGATTGCATCCCGGGCGCTGCTGGCTAATGTCGGCTCAGAAAGATCGAGGGGCAAACGCTTCGGCTTTCATGCAAAGGGGATGGGGCAGGGAAGGCTGTCCTTCATACAAGGCCCAACCCTAACCTATAACTTGACTGGAGGTCAGGACATGAACATTAAGAGCCTTCTTCTCGGCTCCGCTGCGGCTCTCGTCGCAGTCACCGGCGCC